>JAWVYP010000001.1:0-36003 GCA_033722655.1 Akkermansiaceae bacterium
TCGCCGATGGTGACCTTGCCCTTGTCGGAGGTGATTTCGCCATCGATGGTGCCGTCGATGATCATGTCGTTGCTGAAACGGATGGAACCGGTGATTTCGATGCCGCTGGAGAGAACGTTGGTGGGATTGGCCATTGCGGGATGAAAATGCACAGGAGAGGGCATTCTTGGCAACTTCAAAGATGGCCGTGGGCGCCGAAAGACTCGCCACCGCCGTCTGAAAAAAAGTGGAAAATCTACAAATAAATTTCCCTCGGCTGCGTCTCATCCAAGTGAAGGCCCTTTACTTTGATGAGATCAGGGCCAAGCTACCTGTATAATACACACCCCATTACTCCCCATTACTGACCCCATGAAACCGCTATTTGCCATCATTCTCGGTTCCCTGACCCCTTTTCTGCTGGTCTCCTGCTTTCCCAAGGATCTGACCGGTGATGCCTACTCCCGGGACGAAGTGGGCCAGGCTCAGCAAATCCGTAGGGGCACCGTGGAGAGTGTTCGCTATGTCGAAATCCAAGCCGGCCAGGGCGCGGGCTCAACCATTGGCGCCATTGCTGGTGGCATTGCCGGCAGTACGATCGGTAGCGGCAGCGGCAGAACGCTGGGCGTTCTCGGTGGTGCGGCTGCTGGCTCCGTTGCAGGTGGTGCAGTCCAACAGACCACCGGCAACCGCCAAGGTGTCGAAATCACCGTCAAATTTGACGATGGAGGCGAATCCGAGGCCTTTGTCCAGCAGCATGCGGTCCGCGAGCCCTTCAACGTCGGCGACCGGGTGAAAGTGCTCTACGGCAGCGGCCGGGTCCGCGTGACCCACTGATTGAGTTTTTCCTGCAAGTTTCGCAAGCTGCACCACGCAACCAGTGGTGCAGCTTTTTTGTGCAATGTCCATGAAACGACCTCCCCTCATCCAGTTGCTGACCTTCATCCTGTCTGCCGGCCTTGCATCTGCCCAGAATTCCACACCGCACGCCTCGAAAGGAGAGCTCTTCGAAGGCCCTGAATTCCGCATGGCCTTCAGGAATCCGCAGGATGAGGAGGGCTTGCCGAGCGTGTTGCTGATCGGCGATTCCATCTCCATCGGCTACACAATCGACGTTCGCAAGCTCTTGGCCGGCAAGGCCAATGTCCACCGCATTCCGGGCAACGGCCAGACATCGGGACATGGAGTTGAGAACCTGCCCAAGTGGTTGGGAGACAAAAAGTGGGATGTCATCCACTTCAACTGGGGCTTATGGGACGTGGCCTACCGCCACCCGGATTCCAAAGTCCCGGGCAAGCGCGACAAGGTGAACGGCACGCTGTCCACCACGCCCGAACAATACCGCAAGAATCTCGAGGCCGCCGTGGCCATCCTCAAGCAGACGGGCGCCAAGCTGATCTGGTGCGCGACCACACCCATACCGGAGGGAGAGCCCGGACGTCATGCGGGTGACGCTGCAAAATACAACGAAATCGCCGCGGAGGTGATGAAGAAGCACGGCATAGGGATCAACGATCTGCACCGCCACGCCAGCAAACGCCTGCCCGAAATCGCCATCCAGCCGGGGGACGTGCACTTCACCGACGAAGGCAGTGCTTACCTGGCGCTGCAGGTGGCGGAGTCCATCCTCGAGTCAATCGAGGCCAAGTGATCAGCTGCAGAAGTGGTGATGGAGGATGTGAAGGCCCAGGAGGTGGTTGAGCAGGGCGTCCTTGCGCACCAGAGAGGTTGGATCGGTGTCGTCGCGGTAGCCCTGGATGAACTGGTCCACAGCGTCTTGGGAGAGAATGCCACAGCGGCCTACTGCATCGCGGTTGAGGAAGCCGTCGATGAGTTCATTGACCTTGGCCTTCTTCTTCTCGTCGGTGTGGGCCGGCGGCGCCATGAAGGCGAACTTCTCGCGCTTGTAGAGAATCTCGGGCAGCACGCCACGCACGGCTTCGCGCAGTACGTATTTCTCGATGTTGCCCTTGATGCGGTAGTGGGGCGGCACCTTGAAGGCAGCCTCCGCGAGGTGGTGGTCGAGGAATGCCGGACGGGATTCCATCGAGTTGGCCATGTCCACGCGGTCACCACCCCAGTTGAGGATCTGGCCCTCAAGCTGGCACTTGGCCCAGGTGTATTGGGCGCGGTCGAGCGGGTGGCGGTTTTCCATCATCTTGCCATCGATGCGTGAGGCGATTTCCTCGATGGGATCGTATTCCAGCAGCTCCTTGTGGTCCTGGTTGAGCAGGGGCTTCACCAACTCAAGCGTTTCCATCCAAGGCTGAATCCAAGAGGGGGTGAACCCACAGATGGCGTCAAATGCGGGGTGGTGGCGCTCGTTTTCGGAGAGGATGGCACCCTTGAAGAGGCTGTTGGTTTTTTCGAGCGCCTCCTTGTATTCGGCGCGGATGTGCTCGGGCTCGTGATCGATGCCGTGCAGGAACATGTCCTTCTTGAAGCCGGGATAGCCCGCAAACAACTCGTCGGAGCCCTCACCGGTGACCACGCAGCGGTAGCCGCAGTCCCAGACGCGCTTGGACATCAGGTTCTTGGCCACGCCGAGGGTGTTGTAGAAGGTCCGCTCCGCGTGCCAGACGGTGTCGATGTAGTTCTGGCCGTAGAGGTCGTCGGCAGCGAGGGTGATCATCTCCTGGTCGGCATTCATCGAGACCGCCATCTCGCGGGCAATGCTCGACTCGTCGTAGTCGTCATTGTCGAAGGCAATGGTGAAAGCCTTGACGGGAGACTGCATGGCACCACTGGCGAGGCCGAGAATGCAGCAGGAGTCGATGCCTCCGGAGAGGTAGCAGCCGACCGGCACATCGGCCTCCAGGCGCAGGACGACGGCTTCGGTGAGCTGTTCGCGCACCAGATCGACGTGGTATTGCTCGTTCTCGGGCTCGTCGTGACCGCCTTCCTCGGGGAAGTCGAGGTCCCAGTATTTGATGGTCTCGGTCTCGAGCCGGTCGCCCTTCTTGCGGACACGCATGACATGGCCCGGAGCGAGGGAGTGGATGTTGCGAAACGCACTCATGCCCGGCGCGATGGTCTGCATCAGCTGGTGCACGGCGGCCTTGGGATCGAGTTCGGCCGGGATATCAGGATGGGCCAGCAGGGCCTTGACCTCGGAACCCCAGTGAATGGTGTGGTTGTCCTCGATGTGGATGAAAAGCGGACGGATGCCCCAGCGGTCGCGGGCGATCAGCAGTTCCTCCTGCTCGCGGTCGTAGAGAACGAAGGCGAACTCACCGCGCAGGTGCTGGAGAAAATCGAGGCCCATCTTGCGGTAAAGGCCGATGGCGATTTCGGAGTCCGACTTGGAGGCGAAACGCTGGCCTTCGGCCATCAGCAGGGAACGGTACTTCTTGAAGTTGTAGAACTCGCCGTTGACGGTGGTCACATAGCGCTTGTCCTGGGAGTGGATGGGTTGCGCGCCACCCTCAAGGTCGTTGATGGACAGGCGAGTGTGCCCAAGGGCGATGCCTTGTTCGGTGTCCATCCAGCAGGTCTGGGCGTCAGGGCCGCGGTGGAGGATGGCCTTGAGCTGATCCATCAGGACGAGTTCGCGGGATTGGTGAAGGGGTCGGGCGGAGAAGGATCCGGCTATGCCACACATGGTAGTAAGTTTAGAGTTAGGAGTTGGGAATGATGAGTTTGTCAGTTGGTTATGGCCGAACTGCAGCTCTTTGAGCTTTTTAGAATGGTGACGAAATTGCGATTAGCTGATCCGTTTCGTTTTCGAGATCTTCGAGCTTGCCGGGGGGAGAAGCTCAGCGTTTCGAATCAGCTCCAACCAGTAGGCGGTTTCGTCGAGTTCCTTGAGGCTGTCTCCAATTTTAGCTTCAAATTCAGCCTTCGAACGGGATCGGCAGGCCTCTCTGTGATTAGCGCCAACAGATGAACTGGAGCGGAGCATCTGTCTGCCATAGACCCTAGATTCTTCAGATCTTGGCAACGCACGGAAAAGCCTGAGACATCGCAGCGAATAGGACATGAGTCGATCGCGCAGTTCTTTGGTTTTCTCGTTCATGATTAGCGAGGGTGATTTCAATTCTAATATCAGAAATCAGATATCTTCACTTGAAATCCGGGAGGCGGTCGAGGCGACCGAGGATGGCGAGCATCAGGGCTTGGCGGACGAAGACCGCGCCGTGGGCCTGGGAGAAGTAGAGGTTGTGGGGCGTCTTATCGAGTGAGGTGTCGAGTTCGTCGAGACGGGCCAAGGGGTGGAGAATGACGGCCTCTTGCTTGAGCGGGCTATTGGCATCGAGCTTGTAACGGGCATCCAGCGACTTGTAGGAGTCGCCGAGGAAGGCGATGGAGTTCATGTAGATGACGTCCAGACGCGGCAGATTCTCCCGGATGTCGTTGGTGACCTCGTATTCGATCTTTGCACGGTCGAGACTGTCGGTGACATCCTTGCCGAAGGGATCGGCCATTTCGGAAATCACGGTCACCTTGGCGATGTGGTCGCTGAAGAGCAGCGACATCAGCAGGAAGGACTTCACCGCGCGCATCGAACCGGGAGTGCCGAGGATGCCCAGTTGCAGTTTCTTGCCGTCCTTTTCGACGGGCATGGCCAGTTGCGGCCGCCATTTGAGGATGGCAAACCAGTCGGCGAGGGCCTGGGTGGGGTGCTCGCCCGAGCCGTTGCCGGCGTTGATCAGGGGGACCCGGAGGTTTTCGAGGATGCGCTTTGGGGCATCGGTGTCGGTGTGACGCATGACCACGCAGTCGCAGTAGGCGTTGAACATCTCACCGATGTCCTGCAGCGACTCGCCCTTCTTGGCGCCGGTTACAGAACCGTCGGGAATGGAGATGATCTTGCCACCCAGGCGATAGACCGCGCTTTCGAAGCTGGTGCGGGTGCGGGTGGAGGCCTCAAAGAAGGCCGTCGTGGTGATCTTGCCGTCCAGGGGGTGATGCGGCCAGATTTCGACCTGCTCCAGCACTGCGGCGAGTTTGCAGAGGTGAATGACCTGGTTCATGCTGAATTGGCGCGCGAAGAGCACGTTCTGACCGGTCAGTTCGGCGAGCACATTCAGGTCCGGAGGTTCCGGACTGAACAGGTTGCTGGGTTCCGGGCGGGTGGCTTCGGAGCCCCGGGGCGGCTTGAGGTAGGGTGTAGCCGGATTCGGATCGAAGGATTCCGGGTTGGGGTCGAATGAGTTTTTCATGGCTTGTTAAGGAAGGTGGTAAGGAAAAAAAGGGGGGGTAATGGGAAAAAAAGGGGGAAGCGATCGGTTGGCGCGGCGAAACCTTACCAGAGCTCCTTGTTTTTCCAATCCCTGAACAGGAGGACGAGCAAAGTGATCACCCCCAGACCTGTCCAGGTCAGGGCGACGATGGTGAGTACGAAGAGAAAGGTTGAGGAAAACATGGTTCAGGCTTTGCGATCAATGGGTGTGGGAGAAATCCAGCGGGCGGCGATGGTGATGACCATGGAAACCGAAGCGCCGATGAGGGAGGCCGTAAACCAGCCCAAGAGGTAATACGCCAGGACGCCAACCGTGCAGGCCACGCCAATTCCGACCAATACCAACTTGCGGTTGATTTTCTGCCAATACAGGCCGGCAATGATGGGCCAGATCAGAGATGCGACCAGAGGCCCGGAAAGGTAGAGCACCTTGACGATCGGCCAGCGGGGCAGCGACAGCGACCAGACCAGCAAGCCAACTGCGATGGTCACGATGCCGGCGATCTTGTGGAAGTTGCCTTCTTGGATCTCCTTGCCGAGGACGACCTTGGTCATGTCGCTGAGAATCAGGTCTGAGGTTGCGGCCAACAGGGAGTCGATGGAGGAGGCGATGGAGCAGAAAAGCACCACCAGGATCAGCAAGCCAGCGATCATGCCGAAGCCGGCCTGCAACAGGACGTGTTCGGCGACCACCGGGCCAGTCTGGTTGACATCGGTGATGTTGACCCCCAGGGGAGTGGCGGCGATGGCGGCAAATCCGGCTGCCACCGGGATGGGCAACCAGAGGAGACCCGCCAGGAAAAAGGCCTTGGGCGCGATGTCCTTGCGGATGGCAAAGGCACGGGACCACCAGACGTTGTTGTGGAAGACCTCACCGAAGCCGAAGAGCATCAGGTTGAAGAGGGAGAGCAGGGCGACGGGCATCCCGTAATGGAGCAAGGTGGGCTGGGTTTCGACGATGCTTTGGTGGGCCTTGGGCACGTCAATCTGGTTGAGCACCAGGACGCCAATCAGCAAGATGCCGCCAAGAATGATGAGGCTCTGCACAAAGTCGGTTCCCACCACCGCATAGAGGCCACCGAAGAGGGTGTACAGGACACAGACCACCAGGATCAGTGTCATGCCCTGCCAGTAGGGGATATCCGCCAAGGCCTTGAGCAACTCACCACCGGCGATCGACATGGTGACCAGCCAGGCGATCGAATAGATCAGGGTGATGATCATGAAGAGAACCCAACCAGCCTTGCCAAAACGGTGATGAAAAAAATCCCCAGCCGTCATTCCCTTGGGCAGGATGCTGCGGATGCGCAGGCAAAGCGGGGCAAAGAGCAGCAAACCGAATGCAGCTGCGGAATATCCCAACATTCCCCAGATTCCCTGGGTGAAGGCCAATTTCGGAGCCACCATGACCGTGTTGGAGGTGATCCAGGTGGCCATGGCAGTCGCGGCACCCAAGGCGAGGCCGATGTTGCGGCCAGCAAGCATGAAGCCCTCGGAGTCCTGGGACTTGCGTCCCCACCAGATGCCGAGCCCCACCCAGATGATGCCCAAGGTGATGACCACGGACCAGCCGACGGGTGCTGAAATGGAGACAGCAAGAATCATGCGTCCAGATTGCGGTGTTTGTGGGAAAGATGACCATGGGCGATGGCACTGACCGTAATCAGCACCACCAGTCCTCCGAGAATGAGCAACAAGCGGATCTGGCTCCTTGGCATGTATTTGACTTCGGCGACGAGCACCTCAGACCAGGGGCCGGGCTCTCCGTCCACGTCCTGGATGCGCACGCGAAACCTGTGGGTGCCCTCAGCAAGCCCCGTGACCACACTGGATTGGTCCATGCCTTCGTAGCGTCTTTCAAAGGTATCCGGCGATGAGGGCTGGGTCGCCTGAAGTAGGAAAGGACCATTGTGTTTGGTGGTCCAGCGCAGGTCGATCACGCCTTCCCTGGAGTGGTAAATGCCATCCTCTCCCGGCTTGGGTAGATCCTCGCTTTTCAGGCTCAGCGTCTGAGCTCCCAGAGTGGCAACGCTGGTTATGAACACAGCAAAGACCAGACCGGTGAGAGCCGATCGGCAAAACTGGACGCTGGAACGGAAATTCCTGATGACGAAGTCGTGTGTGGAGGCCGCGCACGAAGGCTTACAGGTGCGACAACTTGGCGCTAGCTTTGCCAGTGAAGCCCATGGATTGCAAATTCTTTCTGGATTGAGTCCAGATCCGCCTTTTACTGGTAGCCATGCAGACAACGGAAGACGTGAGCATCTCCATCGATCGATTGAAGGAGGACTTGCGGGAACTCTCCGAAATCGGACGCAGCGAGGACGGGGGAGTTTACCGCATGGCCTTCACCAAGGCAGACATGGAGGGCAAGGACTGGCTGGAAAGGAAAATGCAGGATGCTGGACTCGCAACCCGACGAGACGGCGCCTGCAATGTCATCGGCCGCATCGAGGGCAAGGATCCCGATGCTCCGGCTCTCGTCATCGGATCCCACATCGACACCGTGCCCTGCGCCGGCATCTTGGACGGAACCCTCGGTGTGCTGACCGGGCTGGAATGCCTTCGCTCGCTCATCGAAACCGGCGCCAATCCTGCCTGTCCGGTCGAGTTGATCGCCTTTTCCGATGAAGAAGGCCGCTTTGGCGGCATGTTCGGCTCCCAAGCCTATGCCGGCATGATTACCCCGGAAACCATCCACCAAGCCAGCGACCTCGATGGCGTGAAACTGGCCGATGCCATGGAGGAACATGGGCTCGATCCCTGGAAGGCCCTGGAAGCGCAACAAAACCCCGAGGCCGTCAGTCAATACCTCGAGCTGCACATCGAGCAGGGCCCCGTGCTCTCGGAATCCCAGGAACAGGTCGGCATTGTCGAAGCCATCACCGGCCTCTTCAAGTGGTCGGTCATCCTCAACGGCGAGCCCAATCACGCCGGTACAACGCCCATGCCCATGCGCAAGGACGCCTTCATGGGGGTCGCCGACTTTGCCCACGAATTGCCGCGCATCATCGACGAGAACGGCTCTGACGTGTCCCGCGCCACCATCGGCCGGGTCGAATTGCTTCCGGGCTCACCCAATACCGTGCCGGGCGACGCCAAGTTCTCCATCGATGTCCGCGACACCGACGAGGAAATCCTGCGCGAACTCGAGACCGCCATCCGCAAGGCCTTGGGAGCCATCGCCCGCCGTCGCCAACTGGCCTTCACCTACGAGTTGGAAAGCTGGATCAAGCCGGTGCTCTGCCATCCGCCACTGGTGAATGAACTGGAGAAGGCCGCAAAGGGCGCCGATGTCCGCTACCGGCGCATGCCCTCCGGAGCCGCCCACGATGCCCAGATCATGGCCAATGTCTGCCCGGTGGCCATGGTTTTCGTACCTTCCAAGGACGGTCGCTCCCATTCTCCCGCGGAGTGGACTGCCATGGATGACATCGAGGCAGGGGCTGTGGTGTTCCAGCGCGCCATCAAGTCACTTGCATTCAACTGAATTCCCCTTCATGACCCCCCCAGTGAGCAATACCAAGCCAGCCAGCCCGGGAAAACCCACCAGCAAGGATCCCCTGCGTGAGAATTATCGCGAGGCCTTCGTCACCAACCCGCGGCGCAAGGAGCATCTCGCCGAGGGCAAGATCGCACTCATGTGCATTGACGTCCAATACCTCGATGCCGCCGATGGCTGGGGGCTTTTCAGTGATCCGGAAAAGAGTGGAGTTACCGAGGAGGGACGCCGCTACTACTTCAACCGCCTCAAGCAAACCGTGCTGCCCGGCATGCGCAAGCTGCAGGACGCTTTCCGCGAAAACATGCTCGAGGTCATCCACTGCCGCATCTGTGCGTTGACCAAGGATGGCCGCGACCGCAGTCCTGGCCACCGTCGTCTCAACCTGTTGGCCGCCCCCGACAGCAAGGAGGCCGAATTCCTTGAGGAAGTGGCACCCAAGGGCGACGAAATTGTCATCAACAAGACTGCCAGCGGGGTGTTCTCAAGCACCAACATCCACTACGTGCTCAGCAATATGGGCATCCGCTCGCTCTATCTCTGCGGTGTCTACACCAATGAGTGCGTCGAGACCACCGCACGCGATGCCTGCGATCTGGGCTACTTCGTCACCGTGATCGACAATGCCTGCGCCACGGTGACCCAACAGCTTCACGACGCTTCCTTGGCGACACTGCGCGACCGCTATGCACGCATCTGCACGGTGGAAGAGACCCTGTCCGAACTGGAAACCCTCAGCGTCTGCTCGACGACGGGCATCATCACAGTGATGGATTGAAAGCCTGACGGCTTATCATTGGTCATTGGTCATTGGAAAACCTTCGTCTTCGAGAAGACCGCTACCTGCTACAGCCTCGTTGGCCAATTCGTCGCAGCGTTCGTTTTCCTGGTTGCCGGCATGGCCCTTGACCCATTTCCAGGTGATCTTGTGGGCTTGCATGGCTCGGATGAGACGCTGCCATAGGTCCTGGTTTTTGACCGGCTCCTTCTTGGAATTGATCCAGCCGCGCTTCTGCCAGCCCAGGATCCAGCGATCGTTGATGGCCTGGACGAGATATTTGGAGTCGGAATGCAGCTCCACCTTGCAGGGGGATTGCAGGAGTTCGAGCGCGGTGATGGCCGCGAGAAGCTCCATGCGGTTGTTGGTGGTGAGGCGGTATCCCGCGGAAATCTCCTTGCGGTGTTTGCCGGAGAGCAGAACCGCGCCGAAGCCACCCGGGCCCGGATTGCCCTTGCAGGCTCCGTCCGTGTAGATGGTGACTTGGCTCATGACTGGTGAAAGGGCGACGCCGCTTTGGACTTGGCTCGCGCGTAGAGAGGTGCGGACAGGACCACGCTGGCAATGGACAACCAGAACAGCAGCCCCCTGAGCTGGACGAGTTCATCGTTCAGGACGAACAGGGCAATGAAGCCACAGCCTTCGCACAGGGCCAAACCGGCGATCATGAATGGCAGCTTGGTTTGAAGGGTCTTGCAGCTTGGCACCACCACGAAGCGCATGATCAAGCCCAACAGGACTGCAGCAATTCCAATCAGGGCCAGGGGCGGAAACTGCATTGGGCCTGCCAGCTTCTCCACGGTCTTGAGCTCTGGAGCCATCACCAGCGCAATCACAAACAGCCCTGATAGAATGAAAAACCAGATAATCCACATGGTCATGACCAACTGACTTTCAGGCACCGTCTTGTCTCGGTTCATATCGGTAGGTTTGAAGTGGATATTGGGAAAGCGAGCTTGCATGCCCTTGAAATCAGGCCGGTTTGGGCGTGCTGGCAGCCTCGTGGATTTCCTCGGCGGCTTCCAGTTCGGCGTGTGTCTTGGCAATGACGCGCACCATCTTGCGCGCGGTGTCTTCCCAGTTTTCGAGCAGGGTCTTGGCTTGCGCACTGTCGGTCTCGGCAGCGTGACGCTCGATCAGCGCCTTCATGGTCTCGACGTCTTGGCTGCGCTTGACGGGAAGGGCGACGACCATCTCGGAGTTGACGCGCGAGTAGAACTTGCCGTCGACGTCATAGACGTAGGCGGTGCCGCCGGACATGCCGGCACCGAAATTGCGGCCGGTCTTGCCGAGGATGACGATGGTGCCATTGGTCATGTATTCGCAGCCGTGATCACCGACTCCCTCCACGACAGCCGTGGAGCCGGAGTTGCGGACCGCGAAGCGCTCGCCGGCGCGGCCGTTGGCG
Organism: Akkermansiaceae bacterium; assembly: GCA_033722655.1. GTDB lineage: Bacteria > Verrucomicrobiota > Verrucomicrobiia > Verrucomicrobiales > Akkermansiaceae > Luteolibacter. The sequence continues at coordinate 10,850 of JAWVYP010000001.1, forward strand.
AAGAGGAAACCACCCGTTGCTCCGTAGAGGCAGGTATTGCCGCAGATGGTGTTGGTGGCCGCCTCGAAACCGGCATTGTTGGGCACCTTGAGAATGATCTCGCCTCCAGCCATGCCCTTGCCGACATAGTCATTGGCTTCGCCGGTGAGGGTCAGGCGCACCCCTTGGACCAGGAAACAGCCCAAGGATTGGCCAGCCGTGCCGGTCAAGTTGAGATGGATGGTGGGTTGGTGGAGACCGTGATTGCCATGGATTTCAGCGATGCGTCCAGACAGGCGGGTGCCGATGTTGCGGTCCGTGTTGACGACTTCGTAATCGAGGGTTACCGCCGGACGATCGGGCATCAGGCGGATGGCTTCGTGCATTTGTTCGGTCACGGAACCTTCGCCGTAGTGGACCTCGGGAATCTCGCCTTCGTCGAGCATGGCCTTCTGCAGGTCGGCGAGGATTTGCAGGTCGAGCGCCTGCTTGGCAATGCCATCATTGCGTTCCTGCATGTGGATGCGCGAAATCTGCTCGGGAGCGATGCCGAGCTGGGTGGAGAGGTCTGGCGCCACGTCCTTGAGCACCGGTCCGAGATCCAGGGTATTGGCCTTGGGATGATCGGGCACCTTGCGCTGGCGCAGGAACTCGGGGCGACCGATGAGCTCGTCGAGCGTGCGCGCTCCGAGCGCCGCCATGTGTCGACGGGCCTCTTCGGCCACCGCAGTGAAGTAGTTGATCACCATTTCCGGTGTGCCCTTGAACTTGGCGCGGAATTTGGGATCGGTCGTGGCAACACCCACCGGGCAGGTATTGAGGTGGCATTTGCGGACGTAGACGCAACCCATGGCAATCATGGCCGTGGTGCCGAAGTTGAATTGCTCGGCACCCAGGATGGCGGCAACGACCACATCGCGACCGTTGCGGATGCCGCCGTCGGTGCGCAGGATCACACGGTCGCGAAGGTTGTTGATCATCAGGGTCTGCTGGACCTCGGAAAGGCCAAGCTCCCAGGGACTGCCCGCGTGTGTGGTGGAGGAAAGCGGGGAGGCACCGGTGCCACCGTCGTGACCGGAGATCAGGATGTTGTCGGCGGAGGCCTTGGCGACGCCAGCCGCGACGGTGCCCACACCGGTTTCGGCCACCAGCTTCACAGTCACCCGGGCCCGGGGATTGACTTCCTTGAGGTCGTGGATGAGTTGGGCGAGATCCTCGATGGAGTAGATGTCGTGGTGGGGCGGGGGAGAAATCAGCTGCACGCCGGGCTGGGTGTTGCGCAGGCGCGCAATCAGCGGATTGACCTTGTGGCCGGGAAGCTGTCCACCCTCACCGGGCTTCGCGCCTTGGGCCATCTTGATTTCGAGCTCGGAGGCATTGACCAGGTAGTGTGCGGAAACGCCGAAGCGGCCCGAGGCGATCTGCTTGATGTAGGAGCGGGCAAAGTCGCCGTTGGGGTAGGGGGCGTAGCGCTTGGCGTCTTCACCTCCTTCGCCGGAGTCGGATTTGCCGCCAATGCGGTTCATCGCAATGGCAAGGGTCTCGTGGGCCTCGGGTGAGAGCGCACCCAGGGACATGGCCGCCGTGGTGAAGCGCATGCGGATGTTCTCCATCGCTTCGACCTCCTCGAGCGGCACGGGGCCGTTGGGAGAGGGGGCGAACTCGACCAGATCCTTGATCGCCACCGGATGGGTCTCGAGCGAGACGCGGACATACTCCTCGTAGTCCTCGGGCTTGCCTGACTTCACGTAGGTGTGGAAGTTTTTAATGACCTCGGTGGTGTAGACGTGGCGCTCGCCGGTCTTGCGGTAGCGATTGTAGCCGGGATCTCCCAGATCGAGGGTCTCGCCCTCGGCCACCTCGGGTTCGTAGGCAGCGCGGTGGCGGATGATGGATTCGTCGGCAATCTCGGTGAAGCCGATGCCGCCGATGCGCGACTGCACCCCGGTAAAGGAGAAGTCGACGACTTCCTTGCCGATGCCGATGGCCTCGAAAATCTGTGCGCCCTGATAGGAGTTGAGCACCGAGATGCCCATCTTGGACATGATCTTGAGCAGGCCCTTCTCCAAGGCTTTGCGGTAGTTTTCCATGGCCTTGCGCGGGCTGAGCTCATGACTCTCGGCGAGTTGACGCACGGTGGCATAGCCGAGGTAGGGGCAGACGGCGGTCGCCCCGAAGCCGAAGCAGGTGGCAATCTGGTGGACGTCGCGGACTTCCCCGGTTTCGACCACGATCGAGGCGCGCATGCGGCGGCGAATGCGGTTGAGATGGTGATGAACCGTGCCGATGGCCAGCAGGGCGGGAACGGGAATGCGTTCGGCGGAGGTGGCGCGGTCGCTGAGCACGAGGATGCTGTAGCCCTTTTCCACCGCCTGTTCGGCCTCCTGACAAAGTTGGTCGAGGCGCTCCTTCAGTCCCTTTGCTCCAGCCTCAGCAGGCCAGGTGATGTCGAGGATGGTGGAATCGAAGCCGTGCTCCTCGAGGTGTTGCAGGCGCTCCAGTTCGTGTTCGTAGAGGATGGCGCTCTTGAGGGCGACCGTGTGGCAGTGGTCGGGCGTCTCATCGAGCAGGTTGCGCTCGGGGCCGATACCGGCAGCCAAGGACATGACCGCCCACTCGCGGATGGGGTCGATGGGCGGGTTGGTGACCTGGGCGAAGAGCTGCTTGAAGTAGGTGAAGAGCAGGCGCGGATAGCTGGAGAGAACCGCGAGCGGGATGTCGTCACCCATGGAAAACACGGCTTCCTGCGCACCCTTGAGCATGGGCGGAAAGACCATGTCGAGTTCCTCCTTGGAAATGCCATTGGCGACCTGGCGACGCGACAGGTCGAGGGCCTCGAAGTCGACATCGGGCTCGTGGGCATCGGGAGAAACGAATTCGCGCAACTGCAGCTGTTTCTCGTCCAGCCAGCGACCGTAGGGTTTCTGGCGGGCGAGCTCCTCCTTGATCTCGCGATCGTATTTGAATTCGCCGGTGGCCGTATTGGCCGAAATCATCTGGCCGGGACCGAGGCGTCCCTTGCGAATGACGCGCGCATCATCGATGATCACGGCACCGGCTTCCGAACCGATGTAGAGCAGGCCGTCGGAGGTCAACTTGTAGCGTGAGGGCCGCAGACCGTTGCGATCCAGGGAAGCGCATAGCTTGGTGCCATCGGTGAAGACCAGGCCGGCGGGACCATCCCAGGGCTCGGAGAAGGAGCGGATGAACTGGTAGAAGGCGCGCACTTCCTCCGAAATGCTCTCGTCGTTGCGGTAGGCCGGGGGAATGAGCATGCACATGGCGTGCTCGAGCGAGCGACCGGAGAGCACCAGAAGTTCGAGTGCGTGGTCGAGCGAGGCCGAGTCCGACTCGCCCTCGCGCATCAGATCGCGAACCAGGTCGATATCCTCGCCCCAGACGGGAGACTCAAAGAACTCCTCGCGGGAAGTCATCCAGTTGCGATTGCCTTCCACGGTGTTGATCTCGCCATTGTGGCACATCATGCGGAAGGGTTGACCCAGCGGCCAGGCGGGGAAGGTGTTGGTGGAGAAGCGCTGGTGGTAGAGCGCGATGGCCACCTGGTAGTCGGGGCTCTGGAAATCGAGATAGAATCGGCGCAGGGCGTCGGGCATGGCCAGTGCCTTGTAGGAAATCAGACGCGCGGAGAAGGTGGGGAGGTAGATTCCGGGGATGTTGGCCGTCTCGCGCTCGATTTCGCGGCGGCAGAGGTAGAGCTGGCGCTCAAAATCGTCGCCGGATAGACCCTCGGGCTTTTTCATTAGCAGATGGAGAATGTCGGGGCGACTCTTGCGCGCGATGTCGCCGAGGGCGTCGATGTCGACGGGCACTTCGCGCCAGCCAATCTTGGGGATGGAGCGCTTGGAGATGATGTTCTCAGCGATCGTTTGAACCTCCTGCTGGATGGTCTCGTTGTTTTGCGGAACAAAGAAAACACCCACAGCTATATCTCCTTCTTCGTCAATGGCTTCTCCTAATTTTTCCGCTTCTTTTTGAAACAGGGGAAAGGGCAGCTGGGTGAGCACTCCAGCACCGTCACCGGTCTTCATGTCGGCGTCGACGGCACCTCGATGGGTCATGCAGCAGACCGACTCCAGGGCGAGATCGAGAATCTCCCGGCGGCGCTTGCCGTTGATGTCCGCGATGGCGCCCATGCCGCAGTTGTCGTGCTCGTGACGCAGATCGTGAAGGGAGCCGGGAACGCGCGGTGTCAGCGGGTGGTAGGGAGAATTCATGATGGTCGAAATGGGCAGGTGTGGATTGGAAAATCAGCAATGGGGGGGATAGAGGGCAGAAAAGGCGGAAAGGCCTCATGCGCCAAGCAGGAAATGTGCCCGTACAATTAGTGGAAATCCAGGTCTGGATCCTCTTGCAACAGGCCGATGTCAACCAGGAAGCGGTCCGCCGCGCCAATGGTGGCCTCAAAGCGGTCGTGACTGACATTGAAGTTGAAAAAACTGTGGTCTGCGCGTTCGAAATCGATCAAGTCGAAACGATTGCGCCAGAAGCGCAACTTGCGCCGGAATTTTTCCACATCGGCAAAGGGGGTGATGCGGTCGGATTTGCCGTGGAAGGCAATCATGGGCGGCAGTTTGCGCCGAACCCGGCGCAGTGGACTCAGGCTTCTCGCCTGCTTGTAATCGCGGAAGCGGCCAAGGGCCTTGGGCACGCTCAGCGGGTTGACCAGGGAGCTGAAGAGGATGAGGGCCTGGGCGCGACAATCCGTGGAGTTGGGGATGTCGAGCTTCTTGTCCTTGGGCAGGGTGGTCAACAGCGCCAGCAGTGCGCCTCCGGCCGCGCCTCCAGCCACCACACGGCTGGGATCGACCCCGAGATCCCCGGCGTTGTCGCGCACCCAGCGGATCAGGTCGCGCGCGTCGTCAATGGCTTCCCGGGCACCCGTGCCGTGAACTTTCTCGCTGCGGGTCTCCGCTGTGATGGTCACCGCGCCACGACTGGCAAAATGCAGGCAGTGGGGGACGAACTGGGTCGGGGTGGGAGTGTCCCAGAAGCCGCCATGAAAGAAGACCACGGCAGGCCGCGGTTCGGCGCTTTCGCGTCCCTCCTCGGGAAAATAGACATGAGCCTGAACCGCTCCTTCGGGCCGCTCCGCGTAGGCATAGGTGGCCGCATCCTTCAGGATCTCCCGATCCCGCTCCTCGCCGATGGGGGCTACTCGTTTCAACACATCGCTCATGATCAGACAAAATGTGCCATTCCGGAGCAATGGCACTTCATTTGTTTGTTGTGAAATGGGCCTTCTTGTCGAATGGTTTTAGACATGATCCGCATATTTTCTCTGATTTTGATTCTCGGCTGCGGCCTCTCCATGGCTCAGGAAGCTCAGGAAGATGAGTTGCGCAAGGACCTCGAGCGCACCTACGAATTCTGGAGGAAGAGCATCCTTGAGCGCAATGACCTGAACTGGCGCAAGGCAACTGCCGCGCACCGCCAAGTCGCCGTGAAGAACCTGATCCTCTCGGAAAAGCGCAAATACCCGGCTTCCATCTTCGATCTGCCCGCTCCACCTCCGCCCCTCAACGGACTCACGCATCTGGCAACGCTGCGCAAGGGACCGACTGCGAAGTCCTACTACTATGGCAAAATCGACTTTGGTCTCGGCGGGGAGCCGGACAATCTGATGGTGCTATCCTATGTGGGTGCCGCCGGCACCTGGAAATTCGACCAGGTGGAATACATCAATCTGGCAGCCCTGCCGGAAATCCGGGATCAACTCATGGCAGGGGACATCCAATACATCAAGAACACCCCCGAACTGCTGCCATCCGGCGAAGTTCCGCCTGTCCCGGTGGAGATCAAGGAGCCTGCATTCATCGCCAAGGTGTATGCCTATTGTCCGACCCGGGAAGTGAAAGTGCAGGTCAACCAGACCAGCCGACACACATTCACCAGCACCAAGGCCGCGGAATTGGTCATTGGCGGCGTCAATGACGGACGCAATGAGATCCAATACACCATCACGCCACTGGAAGACGAGGACCCCCTGGATCCTCTGACCATCCGCGTCTACCTGTTTTCTCAGGTGCAAGGGGTCAAACCGGTCAAGATCTTCGAGCATCTGGTTCCCAAGGGCGAGAAACCTCAAGCCTTCGGCAAGGGGGAATTTGTCGTCACCAAGGAAATTCGCGACAAGCTGCTGGGGCGCTGAAGATTCTGGATGAAGAGGTGAATGGTCCGTTTCAATTCAAAGGCCTGCATCGTCCCAATTGCTCCTTTTAAAGACTCCGCATTACATATATTGTAACAAGTAGTAAATCGGCAGACAGAAATGCACGGATTTCGAGCTAATGCTCGCAAACTCTCGAAATTGGGACAAATTCTGCCCATCGAGGCGCTCGTTGCCGAGAAATACAGGTCCCCGCCCCCTTGCCCATGAAAAGTCACATCCCCTCCCGAATGCTCGTTCTTGGCCTCCTCCTGCTTCCTGGAGCGCTCAGTGCCGAGGAAAAGGCCGCCAAACTGCAGGAGCAGACAGCCAACAAGGCAGCTGCTCTTCCCGAAGCAGTCACCCGCGAAGGCAGCGTCAAGATTGGCGGCAAGGTGATCAACTACGAGCTTACCGCCGGCAGCATGCGCATTGAGCGCGACAAGCAGCCTGCGGACATCTTCTACGTCGCCTACCAGCGAATCACCGACAATCCCACCGTGGACCGTCCGGTCATGTTTGCCTTCAATGGCGGCCCGGGCTCTTCAGCCGTCTGGCTGCACATCGGGATGCTGGGTCCGAAAATCCTGAATCTGCCCGGTGACGGCACCACGGCTCCCAAGCCGCCCGTCACCGTCCGGGACAATCCCCAGAGCCTGCTCGATGTCTGCGACCTGGTCTTTGTCGACCCGGTTTCCACCGGCTACAGCCGTCCCGGGAACGAAGACAAGGCCAAGCACTTCCATGGCGTGGATGCCGACATCGAGGCCTGTGGCGAATTCATTCGGCGCTGGATTACCGAAAACGATCGCTGGGCCTCTCCCAAATACCTGCTCGGCGAATCCTATGGCGGCATTCGTGTGGCGGGACTCGCCCAATACCTGCAATCGCGCCACGGCATGGGCCTCAATGGCGTCGTCCTGCTCTCCGTGATCTTGGATTTTGCCACCATTCAGGGCTCGAACACCGGAGACCTGTCCCATTCCATCTTCCTGCCCGCCTACGCGGCCGTGGCCCACCATCACGGCAAACTGGAGGGAGACCGTGACCAGCTTGTGGACGAGGCCGGCAAATTTGCCTACGGCGACTATGCCTCCGCCCTGATGAAGGGCGTGGAACTCGATAATGCCACCAAGACCGAAATTGCGGAACGCCTCTCCAGTTTCTCCGGCATTGCCACCGAGGTCTGGCTCAGGCACAACTTGCGCATCCAGCCCACGCTCTTCCGCGCCGAGTTGCTGCGCGATGAAGGCAAGACCCTGGGCCGCTTCGATGGCCGTGTGGCCTGGGACAATCCGGACCCGACCACGGACGACGCCAGATACGATCCCTCCTACTCGCTGGCGCTCGGGGCATTCTCCACGGCTCTCAAGGATTATCTGGGACGCGAAATCGGCTACAAGCTCGATGAACCTTACGAAATCCTGACCAGCAAGGTGCATCCCTGGAAATGGGGTCGCGAAAATACCATCCTCGATGTCAGTGACCGGCTTGCCACCGCAATGCGGGACAACCCCCATCTCAAGGTCCTCGTCATGAGCGGTCACACCGATCTCGCCACCCCTCCGGAATGCGTGGCCTACTCGCTGCGTCATCTCCATGACCTTCCCGCTGCTCAGCGCGACAACATCAGGACGGAGTATTATGAGGGAGGTCACATGTTCTACCTCAACCCGCCGGACCTGAAAAAATCCCGTGCCGACCTGCTGGAGTTCCTGGAATCCGAATAAGAGGAGCCCGTCACATTAGCTCGGATCTTTCATGATTCTCGTGGGCGAGGCGCAGGAATTCTCGACGGGCTAGAGTATTCAGGAAGCGGCGCGCCTCTGCTCGAGGCCACGCTTGGCATTGTCGAGCTCCTGCAGCACGCGGCTGCAATGCCTGAAAAAGATCTCGCCCTCCGCAGTGAGCTTCACCTTGCGTCGGCTGCGGTCGAGCAGCTTGCAGTCGAGTTGTTCCTCGAGCGCGCGGATCGAATGGCTCACTGCCGACTGCGTGACGAAAATCTGCTTGGCGGCCAGGGTGAAACTGCCCTGGTCGGCCACCGCGACGAATGCCTTGACTTGCCTGAAATCTGGAACCCAATTCATGCCCACGAGATGCGGTAATCAACCATGTGAAATTTTCAGCAGTAGACATGCCAAAAATTGGCAATTGGCATTGGAAACGCTCTATGCCCACTGATGTCCGTTTCGTCCAGCCAGTCCGACAAAGGCCAGAATGCTGCATCCGGGGCTTCTGCCAGTCCCCTGAAGCTCGGATTTGTGCCCATGTTCGACTGCGCACCGATCGCCATCGCCCATGAACTGGGCTTGTTCGATCGCTACGACCTGCAGGTCGAACTCTCGCGCGAGGGCGATTGGAATGCCATCCGCGACAAAATCTATTCGCGCCAGTTAGACGCCTCCCAATCCATTGCTGGCATGGCCTTTGCACTCGGCATGGGTTTTCCCGAATTGCGCTGCGATGTGGCTGTTCCCCTCATTCTCAATCTCCACGGCAATGCCATCACCCTCAGTAGTCGGCTCGATCCTATGGAAATCGCCCATGGTGAAGGCTTGGCTCTCTGGTTGCGGAAGCATCCGCAGCTTACTCCCCTCACCTTTGCCACCAGCCACCCCTTCTCGTCCCACCACATCCTGCTGCGCCAATGGCTCGGACACCAGGGGCTCAACGATCATCCCCAGGTGAAGGTGGAGTTCCATCCAGCCCACCGGATGCCCGACTTGCTGGTGGATGGATCGATTGACGGTTTCTGCGTCGGCGAACCGTGGAACTCCAAGGCGGTGCTCTCGGGGGATGCCTGGAGCGCGGCAAATCCCCGGCTCGTGGACGGGACAAGCGCGGAGAAAGTCCTGCTGATGTCGGGGCGCCTGCTAAGCAAGCGGCGCGATGAAGCCATCCGGCTGGTGGCTGCCCTGATCGAATCCTGCCGCCTCTGCCAGGATCCCGATTTCGGTGAAACCCTGGTCCATGTGCTGTCTCAAAGGAAATACACGGGGATTGCGCCCGAAGTGCTCCGTCACGAACTGGACGGCTCATTGCTGCATGATGGGCATCGGCGCGCCTACAACATCTTCCATGGCGAGGAAGTGAACCGACCCACGGTGTCTCGCGCTTCCTGGGTGCTGGCCGGACTGACCTCCATTGCCGCCCTGCCCCAGATCACTGCCGGATCGCTGTCGCGCATCTACCGCGAGGATCTCTACCTGGAGGCACTCAAGCTCTGCATGAGTTGAGCAATCGATCGGAATCGCAATTCCTCAGGGTCTGGGCAGGGGGTCGTTGGCGAAGTGGTGGTATTGGCGCCGCAGCTCCGTATCGACAGGCGCATGGAAGATGGCCTTGTTCGACCATCTCAGGGCTTCTTCACGGTTGCCCTTGGCAAAATGGATTTCAGCCATGGTGTCGAGGTAGGCAGCCTGATCCGGGGACAGTTCCAAGGCCCGTTTCTGGATGCCCTCTGCTGCCTTGAGTTCCCGCTGGGCGCGTGATGCAAACCAGCCTGCCGCGTTGCAAGTGTTGGCCGAGTCTGGGAAGAGTTCGATGACCCGGGTCAACTTTTCCCAGGATGCATCGAACCACTGGTTGTGCTGTTCCTGCAATCCGGCAACCCGCAGGACCGGGAAAAAGAAGTCGGCCAGCACCCCATCCGTCATATGGTTCTCATGGCACTTTGCGAGAATGGCGATGGCTGTCTTGCGGTCCTTCTTGAGGATGCTCAGGGCGCGGTAGACATCCGCCTTGAGACGCAGTTTCATTTCGGCATAGGGAACGTCGTTCTCGTAGTAGGAATTTTCGATGGACTCACAGGCTGCGAGTTCGTTGAGCGCTGCCACCCGACGCCAATGGCTGGGCTCCATCAGTATGCTCTCGGCATAGGCCAGCGTGATGGCCGAGAAGTCACTGCTGCCGGGATCCGCGGTCAGGGCGGCCCGCTCCCACCATTCACGGCTTCGCGCATGATCGCCGCCAAAGGCATAGGCCATGGCGATCTGCATGGCCTTCCGGCTGTCTCCAAGGCAAAGCAGATCAGCCATGTGGTCGTGATGCCTAGCCTCTTCAAGGCGACCGGCCCGGCGCATCGAGGTGGCGGCGTATGCGTGGATCTCTGCGTGGACGGATCCACCTTCGCCTTGTTCCACCTCATCAATCCGCTCGACCAGCAATTCGCTGACCGCATCCCAGTCATCGCGCGCCGAAAGGTGGGCGATCTGCTGGCGCCAGATGTAGTTGCTGCTGTAGTCTTCGGGGATCAACGGCCAGACCTTGCGGCTCAGTTCGACATCACCCGTATTGAAGGCCAGATTGATCAGGCGCATCAGCACCGATTGTTTTTCCTGCCCCTCTTCCAGGTCCTGGTAATGTTTCCACGCAAGATCCAGCCACCTCTGGCGCTGCCTGCCCTGATTGGGCACGTGGCGCAGGATAACCATCACGCTCTCGAGCCGTTCTGCTCGGGTGGTTTCGGGGTCCAGTTCTGCCAGCAGTTTCCACCATTCGTGGCTGTCGTCATCCCCGGACCAGAAGGTGTCGATCAGCAGGGACCAACGCTTGTCATCTTCTCCGGCCCAGTCGGAGGCGATCCGGGTGGCCAGCAATGGCGAGGGCAGGTAACTTCCGCTCTGGTGGTAGAGCCGCATCATGAAATCGAGGAAGGCAGCCCGGTCCTTGTCGCCAAAGGCAATGGTCGGTTCCCGGAAGCATTCCAAGGCGAGATCGTGAAGGCCGCGGTTTTCCAGGAACCCCGCCATCAGACACAGGCTTAGGGCCTGCTTGGAATCCTCGAGATCGCGGAAGCCATCCTCGCCGAGATTGTCGAACTGAAGGCTGACCCATTCCTTCGTGCAGGGCTTCTGCGGCGTGTGAGCCAAAAGCTCGAGGACCTTGTCCACCTCTTCCTGTATCTGGTAATAGAAGGCGGCCTTGATGGGCGCATCCTTGACCAGTGATTGCTCTGCAGTGCGGTGCTCGCCCAGCATGAAGAGGGCGCTGCGGGCCATGTGCCGATAGCGGGAGCTGCGCTTCTCCTGAATGCTGACCAGCTTGTCCAGGTCACTGAAGTCCATCGAATTGCTGTTCCAGCGGTCCGAGGCGAGTCGCGCGTAGATGCTCAGAGTGTGGTTTCTCGACCTGCGGTCTTCCTCCTCCCAGTTGGACGCGCGGAGCTGGAGCCAGGGAAGCGGGTCGCCGTTGAGCGCTGCCAGGCCCGCGTGAAGGAAGGGCTGCTTGTCCGCATCGGTTTCCGCCAGAGCCTGCTCGACCTTTCCCGCGGCCCGGTAGAGCGCAATGCGCCATTGGGCCGCCCTGTCTCCTTCAAGCTTGGAGGCCTTCTCAAGTTCGGCGTCCAGGGTGCCATGAGTCCGGTGGAATTCAGCCAGGGCGAGCATGGAGAGCGGGCCGTCGGGAGCGAGTTCGAGCATCTCGAGCGCCTCCTCGGGTTTCTCCCGGGTCAACAATTCCCGGGCCGCGTAAACGGCGATGCGCTGCAGGGTCGATTGGTGATGTCTGCGCACGCCTTCATGGGTTTCTCCCTGATAGAGCATGAGCATCTGCTTCCATGCCTTGCGGCTCTGCAGTTCTGCCAGCAACTTGCTTTTCTCGCTGGGTCTCGCCTCTGAATAGCGCTCGACGATGGCCAGCAATTCGGGATCGGAGTCCGGGAACACCCCCATTTCGATCTTGCGCACCAATTCGCGGGCGCGCGTGGCCTGCTCCGGGTCTTCGGAGTCGGCAAGCTTCCTGAGCTTCGGGAGGGCCGCATTCCCCAGTTTCCACAGTTCATGTGTGGCCTTTTCGCGGACACTGAAGTGAGGGTCGGCCAAGTCTTCGGTCCACTGGTTCAGCTTGGGATCCGTCTGGTTGTTGAGTGGCGCTGCCGATGCCGCCCAAACAAGAGCCAAGACACTCAGGAGGCTCGTGAGGAGAATTGACTTTTTCTGGCTGGGAAACATGTCTGGTGAACACTGTGGCGCAATTTTGGCCACTGCGCAATCTCCGGCTTGGGGATCTGGGCCAGCTTGCCTCAGGCCGCAAAACTCTCCCCGCAGGAGCAGGTCACCATGGCATTCGGGTTGCTGACCTTGAAGCCTCCCTGCTGCAGGTCATCGGAGTAATCGAGCTCACTGCCGCCGACAAAGAGGGCGCTTTTCGGATCAATCACCACATTGACTCCGTTGCTGTGGACCAAGATGTCCCGGTCTCTGGGGCCATCGACCAGGTCCATCTTGTACTGCAGCCCGGAGCAGCCGCCGCCGACCACCGCGATGCGGAGCGCGCCCTCGGGACGGCCCTGGCGCTTGAGCAGGCCACAGAGATGGCGGGAAGCGCCATCCATGACCCGGATGAGCTTCTCGTTGCCGGTCTTGAAATTTGCCGTGGCCGCCATGTGTGTGGACATCATTGAACCCGGATGTGCGCGCCGTCAATGGCTGCTGACAGGGCCATGAAAAATGGGCTGATCCGGAATCGGAACAGCCCATGTGGAAATGGCAGGGACACTCAGTCTTTCTTTTCGGCCTTCTTGGTGGCCTTCTTGGCCGCCTTTTTCTTGGTGGCCTTCTTGGCCGCTTTCTTCGCGGCCTTCTTGGCTGGAGCCTTCTTCGTTGTCTTCTTGGCCGCCTTTTTTGCAGCCTTCTTGGCAGGTGCCTTTTTCGCTGCTTTCTTGGCGGCCTTCTTCGGCGCTTCAGCAGCAGCTTTTTTCTTCACCGAGGGCTTCTTGACGATGCCTTCGAGCTTGGCCTTCTCCTTCTGGCGCTTGATGTATTTGGCGCGACGGCGGCGTTTGATAACTTTTCTGTGTTGTTGTCCCATAGCGGTAGGGCTTCTGGCTAGGGCCTGGAGGCACTCGATTCAAGAGGAAATCGCTTCGCTCTGGCGATTACGCGCCGATTCGCATTCGACAAACCCCAGGTCTTGGCCCCAGATTTCCGCCCCATGGCAGGCCTTATCATCGCACCTCGAGCCCGGATCTTCCACGGCCACGAATGGGTTTACTCCTCCGAAATCAGGAAAACCTTCGGCAAACCCCAAGCGGGCGACGTGGTTACCCTCAAGGATTTCCGCGATCGGCCCCTGGGCTCCGCCATCTACAATCCCGAGTCCCAGATTGTGGCGCGCCGCTTCTCGCGCCGCAAGCAGGACCTCGACCAGGACTTCTTCGAGCGCCGCATCCGCCAAGCCATCGATCACCGCGAGAAAATCGGCATCTCCCCCACCCTCGCCCGCCTGGTCTGGAGCGAGTCCGACGGCCTGCCAGGTCTGATCGTGGACCGTTACGGAGAGCATCTCGTGGTCCAGACACTGACTCTGGCCATGGACCAGCGCAAGGAGCGCATTCGCGACGCGCTCATCGCCCTGCTCAAGCCCGGCTCCATCGTCCTGCGCAATGATTCCCCCTTTCGCAAGGCCGAGGGTCTCGAAGAGGGCATTCACATGCTCCATGGCGAGAACCCCGGACCCTTCGAGGTCGATGTGGAAGGCATCCGCTACGAGGTCGATCTCTTCGACGGCCAGAAAACCGGCCTCTACCTCGACCAGCTTCAGTCCCACGCCGAGGTCGCCGGCCTCGCCAAGGGCAAGCGGGTGCTCGATTGCTTCACCAACCAAGGAGGCTTCGCGCTTGCCTGCGCCAGGGCCGGAGCGGCCAGCGTGACCGCGGTCGACATTTCGGCCAGTGCCTGCGAGGCCGCCCGCGAGAACGCCAAACGCAATGGCGTGGAGATCGAGGTCATCGAGGCAAACGTCTTCGACTTCCTCAAGAAGGCCGAGGCCGAGTACGACCTCATCATCCTCGATCCACCCAGCTTTACCCGCAACAAGAAGACGCTCAACGACGCCATGCGCGGTTACAAGGAGATCCACCTGCGTGCCCTCAAGCTGCTCGGCAAGGGCGGCATCCTTTCCACCTTCTGCTGCTCGCATCACGCCAGTCGCGAACTCTTTCTCGAAAACATCGGGCGCGCTTCGGTGGACGCCAAGAAGAGCCTGCGCTTGGTGGCGGAACACGGCCAGCGCGCCGACCACCCCGTCCTCATCACCATCCCGGAAACCAGTTACCTCAAGGGCTTCACGGTGGAGGTCATTCCGAGCCGCTGACATGGCCCGCAAGTGACCGCAACCGGCCCATGCATCCAACCTTTCGCGAACCAATGACTCCCGAAAAAATCAGCTCCTCCCCGCGTTCGGCCTCAAAGGTGGATGACCATCTCCAATTTCCCAACTTCCATTCTAAAAAAGCATGACCCGCGAAGACTTGGCAGACGCTCTCGACGAAATCGCCATCCTGCTTGAGCTCAAGGGTGAAAACCCCTTCAAGATCCGCGCCTACCGCAATGGTGCAGAAATCGTGCGCAACCACGAAGAGGACATCCTGCAACTCGCCAAGGATGACGAACTCAAGGGCATCAAGGGAATCGGTGAAGCCCTGCAGGACAAACTCCACATCCTGGCGAGCACCGGAGAGCTGCCCTTCCTCCTGGATTTGCGCGGAGAGTTTCCCGAGGGACTCTTCGATCTCTTCGACCTTCAGGGCCTCGGCCCCAAGAAGATCAAGGCGCTCTACGAAGAACTCAAGATCACCTCCATTCCCGAGCTCCAGGCCGCCTGTGACCAGGATCAGGTCGCCGGTCTCAAGGGCTTCGGCATGAAAACCCAGGAGAAGATCCTTGAGGCCATTTCCGCCAAGGAGGCCTATTCCGACCGCTTCCTGCTGGGTGCGGTCGTGCCCATTGCCGAGGAAATCCTCGGGCTCTTGCGCCAGCATCCCGAGGTCAGCCGGGTCGCCGTCGCCGGCTCCTACCGTCGCGCCAAGGAAACCGTTCACGACCTCGACTTCCTGGTCGAGACCAAGGAGGGCAAGCTGGTCTGTGAGGACTTCGCCACCATTCCCGACGTCAAGGACGTCATCGCCTGCGGTGAGACCAAGGCCTCGGTGCGTCTCGAAAGTGGTCTGCAGTGCGACCTGCGGGCCGTCAGCAGCGAGCAGTTCCCCTTCGCTCTGATGTATTTCACCGGCTCCAAGGAGCACAATGTGGCCATCCGTTCACGCGCCCTCAAGCAGGGCCTCTCCCTCAACGAATACGGCTTTACTCAGGCCAAGAAAGGCAAGCCGGCGGATATTCCCTCCGGTCTCCACGAAGAAAAGGACATCTATGCCCACCTCGGTCTGGCCTACGTCGATCCCGAGCTGCGGGAAGATCGCGGTGAGGTCGAGGCCGCGGAAAAGGGACCGCTGGAGCGGCTCGTCGAACTCGAGAACCTGCGCGGCACCTTCCACAACCACACCACCGCCTCGGACGGCAGGAACACCCTTGAGGAAATGGCCAATGAGGCGATGGAGATGGGTCTCTCCTACCTGGGCATCGCCGACCACTCCAAGCTGCTGGCCTTTGCCAACGGCCTCGACGAGGAGCGCCTCGCCCGACAGATCGAGGACATCGAGGCTTTCAACAGGAAGCAGGATGGCTTCCGCCTCTTTGCCGGCAGCGAGGTCGACATTCTCAAGGACGGCAGCCTCGACTTCGATGACGAGATGCTGGCCCAACTCGATTACGTGGTCGCCTCGGTTCACACCTCGCTCCAGCTCGACGAGGAGCAGATGACCAAGCGCATCATTCGCGCCATGGAGAACGAATACGTGACCATGCTGGGACACCCGACCGGCCGTCTGCTGCTGCGCCGCAAGGCTTACTCGGTCAATCACGAGCGCATCATCGATTGCGCGGCAGAGACCCGCACCATCATCGAACTCAACTGCACGCCCAGCCGCCTCGACATGGACTGGCGCTGGTGGAAACGCGCCCGCGACCGGAACGTGCTCTGCTCGATCAATCCCGACGCGCACTCCACCGAGGGCCTGCACCGGCTCGATATCGGCGTGCGCTGTGCCCGCAAGGGATGGCTGCGCAAGCAGGACCTGCTCAACACGTGCAGCATTAAGGAAGTGGAAGCCTATTTCAGCAAACCCAAGGACAAGCGCTAACCCGGATCTTTCATGATTCTCGTGGGCGAGGCGCAGGAATTCTCGATGTTGCCAAGACCGACGCTGAAAACGCAGTCAGGGCTGAGTTGACACTCTGTCCACCTGCGTTTTCAAGGAGAACGCAGGCAACATCGGCAAGGACAAGCCGCAGACCGAGCTTTCATGAAATTTCCGGGTTGGCCGATAAGCGGCTCAGTGCCGTTCATTCCTCAAGGGCCTTGAGGATCTTGTCGCGGGACTCCTCGGAGAGTTTCTCCATCGGGAATTCAATGCCCGCGCCATTGGGCATGATGAAGGTGACCGTGGTCTTGTCCGCTTTCTTGACGGCAGCCTTCATGGTCTGCCCTTCGGCGTTCGTCCACTCCTGCTGCTCGAAGAGCTTGGAGCGCCTACCCAGCGGTTCGTCTTCCGGCTCATCGCCGGTTCCCGCCGGAGGATCCTCCTTCAGCGCATCCTTGACTGCGCTGTCGAACTTGCGGTCGCTCGGGCGACCATCGAAGACCTTGTTTCCGGCCCGGTCAAAGACCAGGATGTGGGGAATGCCGCGAACATTGACGGGGCCTCTGGCTCCCTTGGTGATGGTGTATTCGACCTTGGCGCCTTTCAGGACTGGCTCGATCTGCTTCTTGGAGTGGCCCTGGGACTCGGCGCCAATGATCACCAGGCCGTCATCGCGGTAGCGACGATCAAGTTTCGCCAAGTGGGGCAGTGAGGCGATGCAGGGCGGACAACGCACGCCCCAATACTCGAGCACCACCACCTTGCCCGCGAGATCGTCGATCTTCACTTCCTCACCGAAGAGGGTCTCACCCAGGGACCATTCCGAGAGCTGCTGTTGCTTGCCATCCTTTGCATGAGCGCAAGGAAGCAGGAATGCAGCCCATGCCAGCAAGGCGATGTGGATGAACGGGAATGTTGAAATTGCCATGACACAAGAATCACGCATCCGGGTCGCATTGCAAGCATGGCTTGTGTCCAAGGGTTGCCCCGCCAGAAGCAAGTCCGCACCAAGCCCCCTCCGCCTCCCATCAGTCGAGCCGTGGCACATCGACCCAGGCCCCGCGTTCATGGGACTCCCAGCTGAGCTCGGCCAGTTGCACCCCCTTGGCTCCCTCGCGCAGGGACCAGGGAAAGGATTCATCGTTGACCACGTGTCTGATGAATTTCTCCCATTGCAGCTTGAAGGCGTTGTCGAACTCCATCTGGTTCGGCACCACCGTCCAGTTGTCATAGTAATCGATGGGACTGTCGATGTCGGGATTCCAGATCGGGCGCGGGGTCACGCTCTCGTGCTGGGCCCAACAATTGCGCAGGCCGACGATGGCGGAACCTTTGGTGCCATCGACCTGCATGGTAAATAGATCATCGCGGCGCACGCGCACGTTCCAGGAGGAGTTGAACTGGCAGATGATGCCCGTCTCGGTCTCGAAGAGGGCATAGGCCGAATCATCAGCGGTGCATTTGTAGGGCTCACCATTCTCGTCGCGGCGTTGGGGAATGTGAGTGGCCGCCTTGCAGAAGACCCGGGTCACCTCGCCGAAGAGATTGTCGATCACGTAACGCCAGTGGCAATGCATGTCGACGATGAGTCCTCCGCCGTCTTCCTTGCGGTAATTCCAGCTCGGTCGCTGGATGGGTTGGCCTTCGTGCTCCCCGGTGAAGACCCAGTAACCGAACTCACCGCGCACGCTGAGGATGTCACCGAAAAATCCCTGTTCCTTGAGCAATTGGTATTTGCGCAAGCCCGGCAGCCACAGCTTGTCCTGGACGGCCCCGTTCTTCACGCCCGCCCTTTCTGCCAATTCGGCCACTCGCAGGGCTTCATCGAAGGAAGTGGCGGTTGGCTTCTCGCAATAGACGTGCTTGCCCGCGGCAATGGCCCGCTCGAGGAAGCCGACCCGGTAGGGTGTGCCCGAGGCATCAAAGAAGACCTCGTTGTGTCCGTCTGCCAGCGCGGCGTCGAGGTCGGTGGTGTAGCGCTCAACCTGGTGGGACTCGGCGAGGGCCTGCAGCTTGTCATTGTTGCGACCGGTGAGGATGGGATCGGGCATGACCAGAGTGTCTCCACACATCACCCCGCCCCGCTCGCGGATTGCGAGAATGGAGCGGAGGAGATGCTGGTTGGTGCCCATGCGTCCGGTGACGCCGTTGAGGATGATGCCGAGTTTCCTGGTCTTCATGAGTGGTTTTGTTGGGGGGTGATTTATAGGTCGGCGCAACTGGCGATGACTTTGTCGAGGAAGCCGAGTTGGTCCTCGGACCAGTATTTGCTGGAAAAGATTTCGACTTCACTTGGGCCATCAAAGCCCGCCTCATGAACCATTTTGGAGATCCGTGCCGAGGCATTCACTCCTTCCCCTGGCAATCCGCGATCAAGCAGAACATCCTCGAAGTCGGGCTTGAATTCACAGACGTGAAAGGCAAACAACCGCTGGGCCTCAGCGCAGCGCCGAATCTGGGCTTCAAGCCCGCTCTCCCACCAGACGTGGAAGACATCGAGCGCCACACCCACCAGCGGATGATCCAGCGTTTCGGCGAGCTCATTGGCGTCGCGCATCGAGGCCACGCCGGAGCGATCGCCGGCATACATGGGATGCAGGGGTTCGATGGCGAGCTTGATTCCCGCCGCTTGCGCCTGGGGAAGGATGGCAGCGATGCCGTCACGAATTTGCTCCAGATTCTCCTCCGGGCTTTGCCCCAAAGTTGCGCCGCAGACCAGCACCACCATGGGCAGACCGAGGGTCTCCGCTTCCCGCAGGGCTTGGCGGTTGGCCACGATGGCGGCATCGCGCTCTGCCTGTTTTGCGCCGGTGAAGAATCCACCGCGGACGAGGCTCACGGGCTTGAGCCCACTGTCATCGAGGTGGCGCTTCACGCTCGCCAGGTCCTCTCCGACAAGCGTTTCACGCCAGATGGAAATCCCTCCGATGCCCTTGCGGGCGTAATGTTCCAAGCACTCGTGAATGGACCAGGGCTTGGTGGTGAAGGTGTGAATGGCGAGTTGGTCAGGGGTCATGGGGTTGAGTCTCCTGGAATGACTTTTCCGCTCAGGCGCTGCAGTTTTCCGCTCGGCTGGTTTTCGATGATCTCCTTCTGAAGGCGCAAGGCTGCCTGCTCGGCCAGTTCCTCGACCGGCAGACTCACCGTGGTCAGCATGGGTCGCGAGAGGCGGCGCACCGGAGAGTCGTCAAAACCCGTCACTGCAATCTGACCCGGCACCTCAAGCCCGTTCTGGAAGAGCTCACTCAAGATCACGGTACCCACAATGTCATTCACGCAAATCAGCACGTTTGCCTTCTGTCCCGCCTCTGCCATTCCTTCCCACTGGATCGCGGCGGTGTTTTCAAAAACCAGGCAGTCCTTCTCCGGATCGAAGGCAATCCGGCGTAGCCTGCAAGCCGCATCAAAAGCCGCAAGGCGCTCCTCATGAATGCTGCCCAAGTCTTCGATGGATATGAACTTGGGGCGAATCTCTTTCATCCGTCCGATCAGATGATCCAGCAATTCCAGCATCCCCAAATCGTGATCCACGGCGACACAGGGCATGTCCGGAATGGCCCGGTTGAGCACCACAAAGGGAACGTCATGACGCTCTAGCTTCTTGATCAGCGATGCTGCCGGGCGGTGGAAGGCAAATACGAAGGCGTCAATGTCTCCTCCCTTCTTGTGTGGAAAGGGCTTGAATCCGGGAGCATTCACTTCGCACAGCAGATTCAGTCCGCAAAGCGTGAAGCCACGACGCAAGCCCTCAACCAATGCTGCAAAATCATAGAAGAGAGACCGCTCGGGATCGGAGTGACGCGGCAGGACCAACTTCACATTGAGAATGGCCCGCCCACGGTGGCGGCGGTTGGGGCGCTTGTCGTAGCCCGCATCCCGGGCCACCGCATCGATCTTATCGCGCATGGCCGCGCTGATCAGGCGAGACCCATTGAGCGCGCGTGAGACGGTCGATGCGGAAACCCCGACTTTGCGGGCGATGTCATTGATGGTTGGCATGGTGCAATCTCACACTTCGTAGCCGAGGCGCTTGGCGCAGTCCTCGAGGATTTCAGCCTCCCAATCGGGGCGGCGCGGGCATTTTGGATGGGGCTCAGGACTCGGGATGCGACCGAGCAGGTGCTGAAACACCGCACAGCTGTGCTTGTAGGCAGGCACCGGGGCGCGAAAGCCGACATTGCCGAGATGCTGCAAGGCGTCATTGAGTTCGTGGTAACGCTCATCCCCATCGAGCCAGTACTGGTCGCGCAGGGCAAACTTCTCGGGGCAGAATGCCGCCAGCCCCAGCAGGTAGTCCGAGCCGTATTCGATCATGTCGATGCCCAGATCGTTGCCGGTGAAGATCATGAAGTCCGGACGGAGTTCGTCGCGGATTTCCAGACGGCGCAACTCGAGGCCCCGGTCCAGCGATGAGTGCTTGATGCCCTTGAGCGCCGGAATCCGCATCAAGCCACGAAAGGTCTGCTCGTCGTAGATCATGCCGTTGGGCGCGAACATCCTGCCCAATTCGAAACCGAAGACCGATTCATGCCCTTCACAGACCTTGGCATACAGTTCGACAATCCTCTCGGCCGGCCAGTCGTGGAAGCGCGTCGTCTGGAACAGGATGGGCGTGCCTCCAAAGGAGACGATTTCATCCATCTGGCGACGGTAGAGATCCACCAAATCCCCTTCCATTCCCTCGACGAAGACCCCCGCCACAAAGTCCCGGCGGCCATCGATCACTCCCTGGGTCCACCCAAGCACTTCAGTGCGTTCGGCTGCTGTCAGGTAATTTGCATAGCCGGTGTCCATGTTCACCGCACATCCGAGAGCCGCTTCCGTGGTGCGATGCACGGCCGCTTCAAAAGCCTCCCGGGCAATGGCTCCCCTTTCATCATAGGGCAGCAAACAGGCGGCATAGCCGTTGATTTTGCGGCGCAGTCGTTTGATGCCGTGGCGGGATTCAATGGTCACGGGTCTTTTATTGCATGCAATTATTGATTTGCAAATCCAATTCTGGCAAAGATTGTGACAATTGATGGAAGACAGAAATGGCCAAACTTGGCCTTGCACCCGTGGCCTTGTGCCTTTTGGATCTCCGCCCTATCAGCCAATGGAGTGAAACCGGCTGAACCCATGCACCGCCACTACGGCCATCGACTTCAACCCATGAAAGAATCGAAAGACGAACTCGCCCAGATCGAGGAAGCCTCCAGGAAAGGTCCCCTCGGCAAAGCCGCCATCTACACCAAACTCTCCGGCCCCGGCTGGTTGCAGAGCGCCATCACCCTTGGCGGTGGCTCCTTGGCCGGTGCGCTCTACCTCGGCGTGATCGCGGGCTATGGCCTGATGTGGCTCCAACCCCTGGCCATGATCTGCGGCATCATCATGCTGTCGGCCATTGCCTACGTCACCCTTTCGACCGGCAGAAAGCCACTCCGTCAAATCAATACCCACCTCAGCCCTCTTCTGGGCTGGTCCTGGGTAGTCGCAACCATCATGGCCAACATGGTCTGGGCGATGCCGCAATTTGCACTCGCTACCGCAGCCATCCAACAGAACCTGTTCTCCGAGCGGATCCCCACCAGCACCATTGTCATTCTGCTCTTTGCGACAGCTCTCTTCGTCAACCACCTCTACCAGTCGGGCGGGCGCGGCGCGAAGGCCTTTGACATCATCATCAAGCTGATGGTCGGCCTGATCGTAATCTCCTTCTTTGCGGTCGTCATCACGCTGACCACCAGTGGCAACATCAATTGGGGCGAAATCTTTGGCGGCTTCGCACCCAACTTCTCACTGCTCTTCAAGCCGGCTGCCGGTTTTGCCGACATCATTGCCAGCTCTTCCGATCCCACCTTCTGGAAGGAATACATCGCCGACGTGCAACGGGATCGCATCATGACCGCATTCGGCACGGCGGTGGGCATCAACATGACCTGGCTGCTCCCCTACTCGCTGCTCAAGAAGCGTTGGGGCAAGAAGCACCGCGGTCTGTCGATTTTCGACCTTTCCATCGGACTATTCATTCCCTTCTTCCTCGCCACCACCTGCGTGGTGATTGCCGCGGCCTCCTCCTTCCACCTCAAGACCGGTGATCTCGACCCCGGGGCCGGAGCTGCAACCTTGCAGGAAATCCCAGCCATCGAGCAATCCATCGGTGAATTCAAGAAACAGAATCCCGGGGATGAAAAAGGTCTGGAACTTCTCATTGCCTCCTCGACGAAGGCCCTTCCCGTTGCCGACCACAAACTCGCTGACATGCTTGTCGGCAGGGATGCCAACTCGCTGGCCATCACACTGGAGCCATTTGCTGGAGAAACCGTTTCCCAGAAGATCTTTGGCATCGGCGTGCTCGGCATGGCACTCTCCTCCATCATCATCCTCATGCTGATGAATGGGGTCGCCTTCCAGGAAGTCTTTGGCGGCAAGGATTATCAGCCCGGCGAAAAAGACTCCGCTTCCAAGACCAAGAAACTGTTCTTCATAGGTTGCGGCGTTTCCGGCCTGGCCGGTGGTTGCTTCGAGTTGCTCTGGTCCGGTCAGTCCAGGGCGGCCCTTGCCATTCCCACCTCGGTGATTGGAGGTTCTCTCATTCCCATCGCCTATTTCACCTTCCTGCTGATGATGAATTCCAAGAAAATACTTGGAGACAGCCGCCCCACCGGACGCAAGCGCCTCCTCTGGAATGTCTTGATGGCGGCAGCCACCGTCATTGCTTCTTTCGGCTCGGTCTGGGTGCTTATCGGCAAGGCCAACTTCGACAAATGGAAGGGCATGACCCCGGACAGTTGGCTCAGCGTGATTCCCGTCGTGGGACTCTTCATCCTGGTCGTGCTCTTCGTCGTCGGCACGCTCACCTTCATTGCCAAGGAAAGAAAAGCGGACTGATCATCAGCCTTGGCCACTTACAGCCGCTTCAACAGCGGCTTCAGACCTCGTAGATGTCATCATCGTCGATGTCGGGAATCCCGATGACGAGCACGCGCATCTTGCCGATGGCCTCGTGGATCACGCCCGGCGGGATGTGGATCATGGTTCCCGGCCGCACGTCCTGCTTCTCACCGTCGAGGATGACGTGGCCCTCGCCACTGAGCACGTAGTAGAGCTCGGTGCTGCGCTTGTGGTAATGCGCC
Source organism: Akkermansiaceae bacterium (assembly GCA_033722655.1). Classification (GTDB taxonomy): domain Bacteria; phylum Verrucomicrobiota; class Verrucomicrobiia; order Verrucomicrobiales; family Akkermansiaceae; genus Luteolibacter. The sequence continues at coordinate 34,092 of JAWVYP010000001.1, forward strand.
TTAGCGCCGTCGATGTCCACCGCATGGGCCCAGGCCGCCAGATCCCCGTCCCCACGACTGAGCAGGCGGTAGCGATGCCCACAGTTGCTCTTTTCGACCGTGGCCTCGTCCTCGTGGCGAAGGATCCATCGTTTGGGGGAATCGGACATGGTATGGTTATATCCACTAGTCGGCTTAGGGCAAGGCGTCAGGGAGCCCCTATCGTCACTCTCCCCACAATCCCCTTGATCAAAGCGCCTCTCTAAGCTTTCCCTTCCCCCGCATGAGCGACCGCAAGACCCTCGAACAACGCCAGGAAATGACCGACCTGGAGCGCCTCCGCCACTCCGCTGCCCACGTGATGGCGACCGCCATCCTGCGGATCTGGCCGGATGCCCAGTTTGCCTACGGTCCGCCCGTGGAAAACGGCTTCTACTACGACCTCGATATGAAGCACCGGATCACCCCGGAGGATTTCGAGAAAATCGAGGCCGAGATGAAGAAGATCGCCAAGGAGAACCAGAAGTTCGAGCGCCAGGTCATCAGCCGCGAAGAGGCCAAGGCGATGGCTGAAAGCGGTCGCCTCGGTGGCCTCTCCGAGCGCCCCGGCAATCCCTCCCGCTTCAAACTCGACCTCATCGACAAGATTCCCGAAGGCGAGGAGATCTCCTGCTTCCAGAACGGTGAATTCATCGACCTCTGTGCGGGCCCCCACGTCGGCTTCACCTCCAAGTGCAAGAACGTGAAGCTGATGAGTGTGTCCTCCTCCTTCTACATGGGCGACAAGGACAAGGGTCAGCTGCAGCGCGTCTACGGTACGGCCTTCGCCAAAAAGGACGAACTGATGGAGCACCTCGAGCGCCTCGAGGAAGCCCGCAAGCGCGATCACCGCAAGCTCGGCCGCGAGCTTGGACTCTTCCACATCGATGAAATGGTCGGCCAGGGCCTCATCCTCTGGAAGCCCAAGGGCGCGCTGGTTCGCCGCGCCTTGCAGGACTTCATCACCGAGGAACTCGACAAGCAGGGCTACCAACAGGTCTTCACGCCCCACATCGGCAAGCTCGACCTCTACCGCACCTCCGGCCACTTCCCCTACTACCAGGACAGCCAGTATCCCGCCATCGCCGAGCGCGACATCCTTGAGAAGCTCGCCGACGAGGACGCCACCTGCGCCACGCTCATCAACGGCCTCGAGAAAGGCGAATACGAGGGCTACATGCTCAAGCCGATGAACTGCCCGCACCACATCAAGATTTTTGCGAGCGACCATCACTCCTACCGCGACCTGCCCGTGCGGCTTGCCGAATTCGGCACCGTCTATCGCTGGGAGCAATCCGGCGAACTCGGCGGCATGACCCGCGTGCGTGGCTTCACCCAGGACGACGCCCACCTCTTCTGCACTCCTGACCAACTCGCCAAAGAAGTCTCCGGCTGCCTCGACCTCGTCAAGAAGGTGCTCAACACCCTAGGCATGGAGGACTACCGCGTGCGCCTCTCACTGCGCGATCCCGACAGCGACAAATACGTCGGTGCCCCGGAAAACTGGGACAAGGCTGAGGACGCCCTGCGCGAAGCCGTCCAGTCCATGGGCGTGGACTACACCGAAGAGCTCGGCGAAGCAGCCTTCTACGGCCCCAAAATCGACTTTGTGGTCAAGGACGTCATTGGCCGCGACTGGCAGCTGGGCACCGTTCAGGTCGACTACAACCTCCCTGTGCGCTTTGGCCTCTCGTATGTCGGAGCGGACAACCAGCCCCACGTGCCGGTGATGATTCACCGCGCCCCCTTCGGCTCCATGGAGCGCTTCACGGGACTCCTGATCGAACACTTCGAAGGCAAATTCCCCACCTGGCTCGCCCCCGAGCAGGTCCGGATCATCCCCGTCGCCGACCGCTTCCTCGACTACGCCGAGATGGTCGCCGAACACCTCCGA
>JAWVYP010000002.1:0-28598 GCA_033722655.1 Akkermansiaceae bacterium
CTCAAGGATCGGGAAAACGTGGTTTCCCTCAACATTCCCGTCAAGGGCGAGTCGGGCGACCCTTCCTTTTCCTACCGCAAGCTCATTGCCAGCGCCCTGCGCAACACCATCGAAAAGGTGGTCACCGCACCCTTCAGCATCTTGGGCAGCCTCTTGCCCGGCGACCAGGAGATCCAGCGGGATTTTGTTGGCTTCAAGGAGGGCCGGAAAGATTTAACGCCGCAGACCAGGGGCATGCTCGACAAGCTGGCCACCATTCTGGAGGCACGCCCTGGCCTGGCGCTCGATTTGACGCCGTCCTACCATCCCGGCGAGGACCCCGGAGCCCTGCAGGAGCGCCTGTATGAAGAAGCCGTCACCTCTCGAATGAAAAAGGAGGGGCTCTCGCGCAAGGCAGCGATCGAAGAACTGCACGACGAGCTGCCGGGCAAGCAGAAGGCGAAGGGCTGGTTTCCCAGCTTCAATGCCCAGAAAAAGGCCCTGCGCGAATCATTCACTTGCGACGAAGAGCGCCTCGAGCAGCTCGCCAAGGCCCGGGCCGAGACCGTGCGCAAGCACCTGGTTGAGACGCACGGCATCGATTCGTCGCGGATCCGGATCTCGAAGGTCGAGCGCGGCAAGCACCGCGTGGACCTGGGCGTGGAAACCCGCTGAGATTGCTCAGGATTGCTCTTCCTGCTGGCGATCTACGGCTTGGCCTTGCGGGCCCGGCGCTTGAGCACCTTGTCGCGCTCGGCTCGGGGATTCTCCGGCACGAAGGCCCTGAGGCGGGCCTTGAGCGCTGCGTGTTCCTCTGCCCCCGCCAAGTTACGCCACTCCATGGGGTCGTTCTGGTGATCGTAGAGTTCCTCGCTGCCATCGTGGTAGCGGATGTAGCGCCAGCGGGTGTCGCGCACGCTGAAGCCGTGCTCGTTCGCAGTGAGGGTGGGACCGCGGAGGCCCTGCTTGCCGGGTTGCCTGAGCGAAGCCACAAAGCTCTCGCCATCGAGGCCGGCCTTGGCCGGCAGGCCGCAGAGTTCGTTGAGCGTGGGGAAAATATCGAGCAGGTTGACCGGATGCCCGCTGCGCTTGTCCTCGGGAATGCCCGGACCAGCACACATCAGCACGCAGCGCGCGGACTCCTCCCACAGGGTGAACTTGGTCCACTGCAGTTTCTCACCGAGATGCCAGCCGTGATCGGACCAGAGGACGATGAGGGTGTTGTCCTTGTGGGGGGACTCTTCCAAGGCATCGAGCACGACTCCCAGGCAGTCATCGGCAAAATTGATATTGGCCAGGTAGGACTGGACCGCCGTGCGCCAGATCTTTTCGTCTTCGACGATCTTGGCCGCCAGTTCATTGGGTCGGCGCACCGCTTTGCCGACATCGGCCAGGTCGTCGGCCAGGACCTTGGGCAGGCTGAGCGACTCGAGCGGAAACTTGTCATAGTATTTCTGCGGCACGTTCCAGGGCTCGTGCGGGCGGAAAATGCCGCAGGCCATGAAGAAGGGCTGCTCGTGTTCCTGCTGCAGCCTCTCGGCAATCCACTGCGCGGCCTGCCAGTCCTTCATCTCCTCATTGCTCGCCGGGGCGGGCGCCCACCAGGGCAGGGCCCGCTCGATGGTGCCCGGTTGCTTGTGGATGTCCACGCCCTCCGGCGCGGGGTTGACCCAGTACTGATTGTCGAGGGCCTCGTCGTAGTCGTCGGCGCGGAAGTGGTGGAGCAACTTGCCCACCCCATAGGTCTTGTAGCCGTGCTGCTTGAAATATTGGGGGATGATGGGCGTGTCCTTCAGGTCCTCATACATCCGGAAGTGGCCGCTGAGGTTGCGGTAGAGTCCGGTCCTGGCCGGTGCGAGACCGGTCATGGTGGCGTTGCGCGAGGGCAGGCAGGAGGGGGCCGGGCACATCGCATTGGTGAAGAGCACGCCGCGCTTGGCCAGGCGGTCGAGATTGGGGGTGATGGCGTTCGGGTGCCCGTCCATGCAGCCGATCCAGTCGTTGAGATCATCGATGGCGATGAAGAGCACGTTGGGCCTTTCCGCCTCGGAGGCAGCCGCAAGCGAAGCAAGGCCGACAACGCCGAACAAACAAAGGGCAGCAAGACAGCTTCTCATGGAATCAGGCAAGGGAGTGCGTCGGGCGGGGCGCTCAGATCTTGTTGAGGACCCCGGTGGAATCGCCGAAGCGTTGCTCCTTGATGCCGAACTCCTGGAGCATGCGCAAGTAGAGGTTGGCCATGGGCACGTCCCCACCGAGATCGACGTGGCGGCCGGGCTCGAAGGCGCCACCGGCATTGCCCGCCATCAGAATGGGCAGGTCGTCGTGGTTGTGGCGGTCGCCATCGGCAATCGCGCTGCCATAGACGATCATCGAGTTGTGCAGCAGCGAGTTGCCGTCGACGTCCTCGGTGGTCTTCATGCGCTCGAGAAAATAGGCGAGCTGGGCGAGGTAGAACTCGTCGATTTTGGCAATCTTCTCGAGTTGCTTCGGGTCGCGCTTGTGGTGGGAGATGTTGTGGTGGCCATCGTTGACGCCGATCTCCTTGAAGGGCCGGTTGGAGCCGTCGTGGGCGAGCATGAAACTCGAGATGCGCGTCGAGTCGGTCTTGAAGGCGAGCACCATCATGTCGAACATCATCTTGAGGTGCTCCTCATAGTTGGCGTGCTGTTCGGGCGCTGGCACGCCTGGATCCGGAGGCAGGCCGAGCGACTCGTGCTTCTCGATCTGCTTTTCAATCTCGCGCACGCCGGTGAGGTACTCGTCGAGCTTCTGCTGATCGGTGCGCCCGAGGTGGCGGTGCAGGGCCTTGGCGTCGTCGTGGATGAAATCGAGCACCGACTTCTTGGCGGCCATGCGCTGGGCGAGCGAGCGCTTGCGCTCCTGGCTTTTGCCCGCACCGAAGAGGCGCTCGAAAACCGCACGCGGGCTGGCTTCCGGCGTCATCGGCTGGGTGGCCGAGCGCCAGGACAGGTTGAACTGGTAGGCGCAGGAGTAGCCGGAGTCGCACTTGCCGGACTTGCGCACCCCACTGGTGGAAAGCTCCAGCGAGGCAAGACGGGTCTGGGCAGCCACGGCATTGGCCGCGAGCTGGTCGACGGAAATGCCAAGCTGGATGTCGGAGCCGGCGGTCTTCTTGGGCCGCGCACTGGTCAGGAACACCGAGTTGGCGCGGGCGTGGTCGCCGGGGCCATCCGCACCGGGGGCGGCATTCTTCTGCTCGAAGCCGGTGAAGATCTGAAAGTCGTCGCGGTGCTTTTCGAGCGCCTTGAAGCTGCGGCCCATCTGGTAGGAACTGCCCCTGCCCTGCGGTCGCCAATGCTCGAGGTTCACCCCATTGGGCACGTAGAGGTAGGCCATGCGCAGGGGCGCTCCGGTCGCCGTGGTGGCGATGGGTCGGCTGCCGCCCACCGCGGCTTGCAGCGGGCTGTGGAGGGCCTCAAGCGCGGGCAGGGTGACTGCCGCGCCAAGACCTCGGAGAAAGCCGCGTCGGGAATGGAGATGGATGCTCATGGTCTGAAGGGAGTGTCGGGTTAGCGGTCGCCGCGGCGCTTCTGGAAGGGCGCGGAGACGGTGATGGCGTGAATGAGTTCCACCAGCTTGCCGTCGTTCTTCTCAAGGTGCCCGACGAGCTGATCGATGGTGGTGGTGTCATGGATCTCGATGCCACGGCCAATGGCGTAGGTTAGCATCTTTTCGGAGATGGCGCGGTAAAAATCCCGTTTGCGGCCCTCGGCGAGGATCTTTTTGAGGCTGGCGACGTCCTCGAACTTCTCGCCGGTGACCAGTTCGCCGGCCGCATCAATGGGCTTGCCGGCCTGAAGCTCGCGGTAGCGACCCAGTGCATCGAAGTTTTCCAAGCCCAGGCCCACCGGGTCCATGCGCGCGTGGCAGCCGCGGCAGTCGGGGTTCTCGCGGTGGACAACCATCATCTCGCGCATGGTCAGCTCCTCCTTGCCGCCCGCCTTCGCCTGGGCCTCCTCCAGTTCGGGCACGTCGGGCGGCGCTGGCGGCGGTGGGGTGGCCAGCAGGTTGTCCAGGACGAAGAGGCCGCGCTTCACCGGCGAGGTGCGCGTCGGGTTGGAGGTGACGATGAGGAACGAACCCTGGGTGAGCAGGCCGCCGCGTTCGGGGTGCTTGGCCAAGTCGACCTTGCGCAGTTCTTCTCCTCTCACGCCGGGGATGCCGTAAAACTTGGCGAGTCGTTCGTTGAGAAATGAGTAGTCCGCCGAGATCAGCTCCTCGGCCGGTCTGCCCTCACGCAGGATGTGATCAAAGAGCGCGTAGGTTTCTTTCTGCATGTCCTCGCGCAGGCGGGGGTCGAAAATCCTCGCGGCCTCGGCATTGGTCTCCACGCCGAGGATGCTTGTCGTGGAGAGGTTGATGGTGGTGACGTCGCGTGCCTGCAGCCACTGGCCGACGAAGCTTTCGGTCAGCCGCCTGGCCCGTGGGTCGGCAAGCATGCGCTCGACCTGTGGTCGCAGATTGGCACGCAGCTTTCCGCGGAAGGCGAGCGAGAGCAGTTCGTCGTCGGGCACCGAGGCCCAGAGGAAGAAGGAGAGGCGTGAGGCCAGGGCATACTCGTCGAGCGGCACGATCTTGTCGGGATTGTTGGGCTCAGGCTGAATCTCGATGCGAAAGAGGAAGCGCGGCGAGGCCAGGCAGGTCATGATGGCGCGCTTGATGCCATCCTGGAAGGACTTGCCGGGCAGCTTGTCGGTCTCCTCGACAATCTTCACCAGCCGATCGATGTCGTGCTCGATGATGGGGCGGCGGAAGGCGCGCGAGACAAAGCGGCGCATCACCTTGCGCGCGAAGGCCCTGCGGGCATCGATGCCACCCTCGGGAATGGGACCATTGCCGAGAATCATGCGGTAGCCCTTGGAATACTCGCGTTGCTTGCCGTCAATGGGACCCTGCAGGGTGAGGCGGTGGATGTTGAGGTAGAGTGGCTCCTCGCCCCATTGCGGCTGGGCGGTGGGCTTGAGTTGGACGCGAACCTCGCGCTGGCCCTTGGCCAGTTGAACTTCCGCCATCAGCTCGATGCTGCTGCGCTGGTCCCAGCCCAGAGCCTCTTCCTGGAGCACCTTGCCGTCGACAGCCATCTGGAGCTGGGCCCCGGCGGTGGTCGCCTCGGTCGCACCCCCGATGGAATACTGCAGGGTGAGGCGGTACTTGCCCGGCCACTTCACCGGCATCTTGAGCACCAGCTCCGCCGGCTTGGCAAAGGGAACCCAGTTCGAGGGCACGGAAGGATGCCGGAACTTGCCGCCATCGAAGTCGACGCGCGGCATCTGGGCGGACGCGTCATCGGGCAGGGCCAGGTTGACCACCTCCTCGGCGGCGGTCATGTACTTCTCCATCAGCAGTGGCGAGATGGAGAGCACGTCTCCGATGTTGTCGAAACCATAGCCGGAGTCGTCGGGCGGGAAGGTCTCGGTGGTGTCGTATTCCACGCCGAGCAGGTCGTAGACCGCATTGCGGTACTCGTTGCGGTTGAGGCGGCGGAGGGTCACCCGGCCGGGATCGGGGTTGTCGGGATCGAGTTCGAAGACCTCGGTTTCGATCCAGTTGAGGATCTTGCGCTTCTCGGCGGCAGAAGGCTGCAGCTCGTCGGAGGGCGGCATGATCTGGGAGCGCAGGTTGTTCCAGACCGGATACCAATGCTCCCGATCCTTGATGTGCTTGGAGAGGTCCTCGAAGCTGTCCATCGAGAAGTCACCCTTCTTGAGGCCCTCGGCATGGCAGTCGTAACAGTAGTTCTCCAACAATGGAACGATCTCCTTGTGATAGGCGCCCTCGTCGGCGGAGGCCGCACCATGGGGCAGGCCAAGCAGAAGGGCGAGAATGGTGCGGAGGCGAATCACGGAGTCGGTGGGGTCAGGGGCAGAGTCAACTTGCAGCAGACCAAAAAGCGGCAGCAAGGCAAAAAGCCTGCATCCAAGCTTACGGGAAAAAAGCCGCACTTTCTCTCAAGAATTTGGGGGAAATGCGGCGGATTGGGAGCGCTGGCCGCGAGGCTAGCCCGGATCTTTCATGATTCTCGTGGGCGAGGCGCAGGAATTCTCGATCTTGCCAAGGCCGACGCTGAAAACGCGGTTCGGGCTGAGTTGGCACTCTGTCCAACTGCGTTTTCGAGGAGAACACTGGCAACATCGGGAAGAACAAGCCGCAGACCGAGGTTTCATGAGATATTCGGGCTAGGGAAGTGCTGATTCACTTCTGGTGGCCCTGGTTCATGCGGCGGGTGGCGAGGATGGCCTCGACCATCTGGCGGACTTCATCATCGGTATTGAGGGTGTGCGGTGGCATGGGTTGTTCGCCCCAGGTGCCGGCACTGCCGCCACGCACCTTGGCAAAGAGCGCATCCACTGCCCTGGCGTCGCCCTCGTACTTTTGAGCCACGTCGGCAAAGCTCGGGCCGATGAGCTTGTCCTGGGCGGCGTGGCAGGAGAGGCAGGTGGTGGTCTGCATGATCTTCACCCCCGGCATCCTCTCGTTCATGCCGAGGATGCGCGTGTCCTCCTCCTCGACTTCCTCCTGCTTGTGGGAAAGGGAGTAGCTGATGCGCAGCAGGCGGCCGTTCTTCACGTTGTACCAGCCCTTGCCGTATTCGAGCACATACAGCGCGCCCTCATGGAAGAACATGTCGATGGGCTTGCGGAACTTGAACTTGAGCGGGAAGTCCTCCACCGCCACCGCATTCTCGTTTTCGTCGAGGCGGATGAACTTGAACCAGGAACGGTTCCAGTCGGCGAAGAAGAGGCAATTGTCGTAGTGGGAAGGAAAGGCCCCGGGCACGCTACTCTTGTGATAGACCTCACCGATGATGGAGCAGCTGCGGGGATAGTGATGGAGCGGCTCGCGCGGAACCGGCAGGTCGACGATGCCGGTGTTGTTTTTTGAGGTGTTCTTGAGGTTTTTGGGGTCGAACTTCCTGCCGTTCAGGCTCTTGAAGACCTGGGTGTCGGCAATGACGTAGGGCCAGCCGTAGTAGCCGGCCGTCTTGGCTTGGTTGATCTCCTCGCCGGTGGGCTTCTTGTCGGGCGCGACCTCGCTCCAGTAGAGGGTGCCGGTCTTGGAGTTGAGGCTCAGGCGGTAGGGGTTGCGCAGGCCCATGGCATAGATTTCCGGACGGGTCTTGGGCGTGCCGGGCTTGAAGAGGTTGCCCTCCGGGATGATGTAGCTGCCGTCATCCTGGGGATCGATTCGCAGCACCTTGCCGCGCAGGTCGTTGCTGTTGGAGGAGGAGCGCTGGGCATCGCGCGTCTTCTTGTCTTCCTCGATGGGGGTGGCCGGCTTGGAGAAGGGGTTGGTGTTGTCACCAGTGGAAAGGTAGAGGCAGCCGTCGGGGCCGAAGGCCAATGAGCCGCCCTCGTGGCAGGTGTTGTCCTCACGATCAGTGGGCACTTCGAGCAGTGCCTTCTCGGAGGCCATGTCAACCTTGCCGTCCCGGAAGGTGAAGCGCGACAGACGGTGTGCGCTCTTGTCGGGCAGGGAGTAGTAAGCGTAGATCCACTGGTTGCTGGCGAAGTCCGGATCCGCGGTGATGCCAATGAAGCCGCATTCGCGGGCGAAGCCCTTGCCCTCCTTGGCCTGCACTTCGAGCGCGCCCCCATCCTGCAATTTGCCGGATGCCGGATCCCAGACCTTCAACTGGCCAGTGCGCTGGCAGATCAGGATGCGGCCGTCCGGCAGCATCACCATCTCCTGAGGGTCGACGAATCCATCGGCCAACACCTCGACCTTGAAGTGTTCGGGTTTGGGAGTCTCGGCCATGAGAGGCAGGGCCAGAGCGAAAAGCGCAAACAGGGGCTTGGAATGAATGCAGTTCATGATTGGAAGGGAGGGATGATCCAAGCGCGCAACACGGATGTGATGGCAAGTGGAACTCTTATTACTGATCAAATTTCGTCGGCCTTCCGTACCGCTTCCATTTTTTCGGCAAATGTCTCCCTGTCCCTGTACCTGATCGAGGCACAGGCGCGAACCAAGCACAATGGGCGCTGGACGCGCCCGATCTCCCCGCCATCCTTGGCGACATCCCTCCCGAGCCATGGCCAAGGACCTGAATCCCAACTTCCAGAAGACCATCCTCAAGGCGACAGATGCCACATCGATGGAAGTCCATGAGTGCATCCAGGAACTCTGGAGTGGCTACGGGCAGATCCTGCGCATCGCACTGGAAGGGGCACCGGCTTCAACCGCCATCGCCAAGCACGTGCGCATCCCCGAGGGCTGCGACCATCCGCGTGGCTGGAATTCGACCCTTTCCCATGAGCGCAAACTCAAGTCCTATCAGGTCGAAGCCGAGTGGTATCGCCACTGGAGTTCGCGCTGCGACAAACACTGCCGGGTCGCCAAGCTGCTCGCCCACGACGAGCAGGAGGGTGAAGTCCTGCTCGTGCTCGAGGATCTCGATGCCGCAGGCTTCCCCCTGCGCCAAAACGCCGTCAACGACGCGCAACTGAGCGCCTGCATCGACTGGCTGGCCCACTTCCACGCCACCTTTCTCGGAGAGCCGCCCGATGGCTTGTGGGAAACCGGCACCTACTGGCACCTCGCCACCCGTCCCGAAGAGCTCGAGGCCCTCGCCGATATTGCCCTCAAGCAGGCGGCCCCCAAGCTGGATGCCATGCTGAGTGGGGCACGCTTCCAAACCCTGGTCCACGGCGACGCCAAGCTCGCCAACTTCTGTTTTTCCCGGGACGGGAAGTCCGTGGCGGCGGTTGACTTCCAATACGTCGGCGGCGGTTGCGGCATGAAGGACCTCGCCTACTTCATCGGCTCCTGCCTCGACGAGGAGGCCAGTGAGACCCGCGAGCGTGCACTGCTCGACCATTACTTCGCCACCCTGCGCGAGGCCCTCAGCGCGAAGCAGCCCAAGGTGGATGCGGATGCGCTCGAGCAGGAGTGGCGCGTGCTCTTCCCCACCGCCTGGACCGACTTTCATCGCTTCCTCAAAGGCTGGAGCCCCGATCATTGGAAGATCAACTCGTACAGCGAGCGCATGGCGCGCGAGGTGATCGACAGCCTTTCATGAACATGGACCTCTCTCCCACCCAACTCTCCGAGCTCGAAGCCCTCGCCATCCAGGCGGCGCAGCGGGCCGCCGCAATGATCCAGACCCGCGTGCGGCAGGATCTGGAAGTCCTGCACAAGGAGGGCGGCAGCTCGGTGGCCTCACAGGTGGTCACGGAAGTGGACCTCGAAAGCCAGCGACTCATCCTCGAGACCCTGGAGGACAGCATCCGGCGCTACGAGCTCGGCCTGCTCACCGAAGAAAGCCCCGACGATGCCAGCCGCCACCAGCGCAAGCACTTCTGGTGCATCGATCCTATGGACGGCACGCTGGCCTTCACCAAACAGAGCCCCGGCTACTCGGTTTCGATCGCCCTGGTCGCCCGCGATGGCACGCCAAGCATCGGCGTGGTTTGCGATCCGGTCTCGGGAACCATCCATCACTCCATCCGCGGTCAGGGCGCACGCCGGAATGGCGAGCCGTGGGAACCCCAAAGCCATGCTTCCAATGACAAATTGAGCCTCTTTATCGACCACAGCTTCATCGCCACAGCTTCCCGGCCCGAATTCCGCGAGCGGCTGGAAGCTCTTGCCAAGAACCGGGGCTGCCATGAAATTGATATCATTGATCACCAGGGCGCGGTGCTCAATGCCTGCTCGGTCGCCACCAATGCCCCGGCCCTTTACTTCAAGCCGCCCAAGCCCGAACCCGGGGGCGGATCGCTGTGGGACTTCGCCGCCACCGCTTGCATCTTCACCGAACTCGGACTGCCGGCCAGCGACTTTCACGGCCAGCCCCTGAACCTCAACCCCGAGGGCAGCACCTTCATGAACCATAGGGGTGTGCTCTACGCCTCGGACCTGCAACTGGCGGCAGGCGCTCATGAATTGAAGCAGCCCTGAGACTGGGGCATCCTTGGCGCATGGCACAAAAGCTGCATCAAAAGCATGGTGAATTTCATGCCCCTGTTGCGGACGCGTGGTGAGAGATGCTCCATTCTCGTGATCGCCCTTGCCGTCCTGGTGATGCCGGTCCAGGCCCAGGACGAGAAAGCACCCGTCCTCAAGATCACCGACAAGGAAGGCCGCAGCCTTGAGGCCACGATCCTGGGCGCAGCCGGCGGACAGGTGAGCTTACGCCGCAACACGGACGGTCGCGAATTCTCCGTGCCGCTCGACTCTCTCTCCAAAACCTCGCAAGAGCAGATTGCCTCGATCCTCGAGCAACTCGCCCAACAGGCGAAGGAGTCCGCCATCGCCAACCTGGAGCTCCCCGAAGGCGCGCTGGCCACCTTCAAGACTCGCTGGGAGAAACTCCAGCGCACCCTGACGATCGAGGGATTGCCCACCCGGACCGCAAAAGCCACATCCACCCTGGTGGATGTTCTGGCATTGGAAAAGGAGCTCATCATCGCCGCCTCCCCCGTAGACCCCGCAAGTCCCGTCCAGTGGCCTGACGAAGTGGACCCACAGACCCGCCGGGAGACACTCGATCTGCGCCAGAGCATCCGGACCAAGGACCGGACCCGCCTGCTGAGGCGCCTGGGCCTGACCGAGGAAAGGGCCAATGACAGCCTGAGTGACCGGCAACGACTCAACTCGCTCTACGATTCCACACTCAAGCCGCTGAAGCGCTCCCTCACCAAGGCCCAGAAGGCCCTGGCCAAGGAGAAGGAGTCAAAGCTCATCAACGACAGCAAGATTGAAGAGTTGGAAAAGGAGATCAAGGGGCTCGAAGCGACCGTCAGCCGTCTCAAGAGCTGCTTTTTCGGGATCCATGGCAAGGAATGGTGGAGCCATGAACCCAATTGGCCGGAGGATCACCCGGCTGAAATCCTGCGCCGGGAAATCGCCGAGGCGCGCCGCGCATATCACGAGGCGATCACCAAGGCCGCCAACCACGCAGGCGAGGGTGAATACCAGCTGGTGGAAATTGATGGCGAGTCCTTCTACAGCGCGAATTTCGGGGTGATTCTCGACACCTCCGGCAGCATGACTCCCCACATCAAGGCCCTCAAGGAGGAGATCGACGAAAACTTCCTCAGCCCGCTTTACCGCGAGGTTATGGGCTGCAAGCTCGAGGTGCGCGAGAAGGAAGACCGCTACGAGGCCACCGGCCGTGGGGACACGATGTCCTACGTCGAGGAGATGCTGCTCGCCTACAAGGTCGACACGATCTACTGGTTCAGCGACCTCAATGATCCACGCTCCGAACAGGCTCTCTATCATCTGGAAGAACTGCTGCGCCTGAGTGGCGCGCGGCTTTACGTCCGCTCGGTGGACAAAAACCCGGATCGCGAGCTGAAGAAGTTGATCGAGGATTTCTGATTCACTCGGCAGCTCCGATCGGACCCAGCTCCACCAGCCGCTCGATTTCCTGCACCAAGGCCTGGGCCATGACCTGGTCGCCCACAGGCGTCGGGTGGGCGCCATCGGTGTAGAGCTCCGCCTTGAGCGAGCCGTCACGATTGGTGAATTCCCTGACGAGGTCCATGGTCCGCAGGGCATCACTGACTCGGTGGCCATATGGGCAGAGAGCTTGTGGCGGTTTTGCTTTTTGCCTAAGAGTCTGTCTGAAAATGCTGCAAGCTGTGGTTCTTTTTATGGAATGAATTCAGCGACCACGCCGGTGCCGTTTTAAAACCCCACGGGCTGCAGCCCATCATTTATCAGACAGCCTCTAAGTCCGCTCCGACATGCTCCAGACTCCCAATCCGGCCAACGACAATCTTCTCGTCAACATCAACGGCAAGCTGATCCACCGCGACGAGGCCGGGGTCAGCCCCTTTGACTCCTCGGTGCAGAATGGCGACGCCGTATGGGAGGGGCTTCGCCTCTACCACGGTCGCATCTTCCGGCTGCAGGACCACCTCCATCGCCTGCGCCGCAGTGCCGAACTGCTGCAGTACGAGGGCATGCCCAGTGACGAAACCCTCACCACCGAGCTCGTGCGCACGCTGAAGGCCAACCAGATGACCGACTCAGTACACGTCCGTCTCACCGTCTCGCGCGGCATCAAGTACACTTCCGGGCTCGACCCGCGCATCAACACCCGGGGCTGCTCCTTCTTCATTCTCGCCGAGCACAAGGCGCCCGTTTACGACAAGACCGGCCTCACCCTGCACACCGCTTCCGTGCGCCGCCCCTTTGCCAACGTGCTCAATCAGCACATCCACAGCTGCAACCAGCTGACCTCCATCCTCGCCAAGCTCGAGGCCACGGCCGCCGGTGCCGACGACGCGCTGATGCTCGACACCGAGGGCATGCTCGCTGAGACCAATGCCACCCATGTCTTTCTGGTTCGAGACGGCGTGGTCGAAACCTCCACCACCAAGGCCTGCCCCACCGGCATCACCCGCAAGACCGTACTCGAACTCTGCGAGACCCACGGCATCCCAACGGCCGTGCGCGACATTCCCGAAGCGGAGATCCACACCGCCGACGAAGCCTTCTGCACCGGCACCATGGGCGAGATCGCCGCGGTGACGCGCATTGATGATACGGTATTCCACCAAGGGGAACCCGGGCCCTTGACCCGGAAGCTTGCCGGGCTTTATTCGCAACTCACCGCCAGCGAGGGGCGCCCACTGGTTTGAGCCATTTGTCTCAGCGCTCTAGCAAATGCTCCGCCACCGCCTGATAGGCCGGCAGTGAGCTTGGATCGATCTTGTCGTTCTTGGCGGTCGGATAGGATGCCAGGCGCACCAGGACCATCTGGGCCTTGGGGTCGATGTAGATGGTCTGGCCATGCACGCCGCGGGCGGCATAGGCACCGTGTTCATTGTGGAAGACCCACCACATGCTGCGGTAGCTGCCACCGGGGAGAGTCTTGTAGCCCGCCTTGGCAAAGACCTCCTGGTCGCCGCCCGCGCGAATGCTCTCGACTACCTCGGCCGGGAACAGGCGCTGACCGTTGAACTCTCCGCCCTCCAGCATGAGCTGTCCGATACGGCCCAGGTCGCGAAGCCCCGCGCTTAGGCCACCCCCGGCAAAGGGCGTGCCCATGGCGTCCACCGTCATGTAGCCGTCCTGCTCCGCAGCCATGCGGCTCCAGATGCGCTCGGAGAGCAGGGTGGCCACATCCTTGCCGGCGGCACGGGCCACAATCCAGCCCAAGGCGTCCGAGTTGACCGTCTTGTAGCCGAAGGCCTCGCCGTGCTCGCCTTGTTTGCGCACGGTCTGCAGGTATTCGAAATAGCCGTTGGGCCCCTCATCGTTGGCGGGTTTGGGCAAGGGGCTGGCCGCCTTGGAGTAGACCCAGATGTCGGCCTTGGGGTCGGCATAGTCTTCGCTGTAATCGAGGCCGGTGGTCATGTCCATGACCTGGCGCACCGTGGCATCGCCAAAAGCGCTGTCCTTGAGCTCGGGCACGATGGTGGCAACCTGGGCCGCCTCATCAAGCTTGCCTTCGGCCACCAGGATTTCGGCGAGCAGCCCGGTCAGCGATTTGGTCATGGACATCGCGGCGTGCTTGCCGGTCTCCTCCAGAGCACCAAAATAGCGTTCGTAGACGATGGTGCCGCGGTGAAGGATGAGCACACCATCCGTGTAGTTGGCAGCCAGGGATTCTTTCCAAGTCATGGGTTCGGTGGCGCCGATCGGTGTGAAGCTCAGGGCATCGATGTCGGGGTCCAATTGGCGCGGCAAGCCCAGGGGTGCTCCAATCCCGCGACTGACCTGCTTGGTCGGCATCAGCTCGCGGATGTGGCAGACTGTCCAACGCAGTTTGGGAAAACTGAAGAAGTCCGATTCCGGCTGCATGATGAGCTTGTCGGGCGGCGGCGGTGAGCCCTGCATCCAGCCAAGAACCTTGGGGTCGCTCTGGGCAGCCGTGGGCGGCTGGGCACACAGGCTCGTGGCCATTGCGCAGGCAAGGAAGGATCGCTGGAAAGAAATCATGCCTGCCCATAGGCTCGCGGACGCGTGGCGGCAAATCCTTTTGGCCGGCGATTCCTGTCAACAGGTCACCCATGCACTGGGCACGGAAACGGCCGCGATCCTTTACGCAGCACTTCCTCCCACAGGTCAGAGCTTCATCCGGATGGACGTGCAAGGATCCCTTCCGGGACATGTGGGAGCAACTGCCTCAGCCTGTCGTCTTGGAGCCCAGAAGCGCACCTCATCAGCCATGGGCCTCAGTCATGCGCTCCGACGATGGCTGCCGGAGCGATCCACTCGGATGCCGGGCACTGAAAATTGTTCCAGAACACCCTTGCGCTTGTAGATGAGCACACTGGGTTCAATGGCTTCGCCCGCATCGACTCACGCCGTGATGAATCTCTCTTCGCCTTCGATCAGAGCCCCTTCGAGCACGAGCAGGGCGATGGCTTGAAGATATGGATCATCTGCCTGGGAGGGAAGGTCAGCAGCCAACATTTCCTGCGCGTCAAATTTGACCATGGGTCCGACGTGGTGAGCCCGGACAAGCAGATTCAGCGTGGCGGCTGAAGCGCAGTGCTGGATCCATGAACACCAGGCCAGCCCCGCTCACTCCACCGTCACCGACTTCGCCAGGTTGCGCGGTTGGTCGATTTCGCAGCCGCGCTTGCAGGCCACGTGGTAGGCGAAGAGCTGCAGGGCCACCGTGGATGTGATGGTGGCAATCAGGGGGTGGCTGGCGGGAACTTCAATCGCATCATCCACGGCCTCGCGGGCTTCCTCGTCGCCCTCGGTGATGATGCCCAGCACGCGGGCGCCGCGCGCCTTGCACTCCTGGATGTTGCCCAAGACCTTGTCCTTACCATCGATGTCGTTGGCCAAGGCGACGACCGGCGTGCCCTCCTGAAGCAGAGCGATGGGGCCGTGCTTGAGCTCTGCGGCGTGGTAGCCCTCGGCGTGAATGTAGGAGATTTCCTTGAGCTTGAGCGCCCCTTCCAACGCCACCGGATACATGCAGCCGCGGCCGATGAAAAAGGCGTGCTCGTGGGAGGCATAGGCCTCGGCGATGGCGCGGATTTCCTCATCGCGCTCCACGGTCCTGCGAACCAGATCCGGCAGCGCGGCAATGTCGCGGGCGAGCTTCAAGCCAGCTTCGCGCGAAAGCCGGCGCGAGCGGCCGAGGTGCAGGGCCATCATCAAGAGCACGGCCACCTGACAGGTGAAGGCCTTGGTCGAGGCCACCGAAATTTCCGGGCCCGCATGCAGGTAGACGCCACGCCCGGCCTCGCGCGCGATGGTGGAGCCGACGACATTGCAAAGCCCCATCACGAAGGCGCCCTTGTGCTTGGCTTCGCGCACCGCGGCCAGCGTGTCGGCGGTTTCACCGGACTGTGAGATGGCCACCACCATGTCGGTGCGCGAGATCAGCGGGTTGCGGTAGCGGAACTCCGCCGCCTGCTGGACTTCGGCGTGGAGGTCGGCGAGGTCCTCGAAGGCATACTCGCCCACCAGGCCGGCATGCAGGGAGGTGCCGCAACCGACCAGCACCACGCGCTGGATCTCGGCGAGGTCGCGCGGGGAGCTTCCCATGCCCGCGAGCACCGAGGTGCCGAAGTCGAGATCGAGCCGGCCGCGCGTCGCGTTGCGCAGCGATTCGGGCTGCTCATGGATTTCCTTGAGCATGAAGTGCTCGAAGCCGCCCTTGCTGGCCGCCTGTTCGTCCTCGGTGAGTTGGGCAATCTCGCGGGTCACCGGAATCTGGTTGAGATCGCGGACGTCGATGCCATCGGCGTGGATGCGCGCGATGTCGTTGTCCTCGAGATAGATCACCTGACGAGTGTGCGAAATGACGGCACTCGCATCCGAGGCCACCAAGCATTCGCCTTCGCCCACGCCGATCACAATCGGGCTGCCACGCCGCGCGGCGATCAACTCGCCGGGTGAGTCGGCCGCGAGCACGGCGATGCCGAAGGTCCCTTCCACCTGATGCAGGGCGTCACAGACCGCCTGGAACAGATCGCCCTGATGGCATTCGCCAATGAGATGGGCCAGCACCTCGGTGTCGGTCTCCGACTTGAATTCGTGACCCTTGGCCTCGAGCCGTCTGCGCAGGGCGCGGTAGTTTTCGATGATGCCGTTGTGGACCAGCGCAATCTTTCCCTCCTGGTCGAGGTGGGGGTGGGCATTGGCTTCGGTGGGTGGGCCGTGGGTGGCCCAGCGGGTGTGGGAGATGCCGACGCGTGAGCAATCCCTGCGTTGTTCGGACCACTCGGCAGCAAGCTTGTCGCTGAGTGTGGCGACCTTGCCGCTCGCCCTCGCCACCGCCAACCGCCCCTCATCAATCACCGCCAGACCCGCCGAGTCGTAACCGCGGTACTCCAGTCTCCGGAGCCCGTGGATCAGCACTTGGGGAGCCGCTGCCTTTCCGATGTAACCAACAATGCCGCACATGCGCTCATTGCTAACCCTCCGGGATCCAAAGGACAAACCCCAAAGGGATGGTCCGTCCCGAATGGCGCGTCCCTGCAAACTTACTCATTGAGTTTCTGGAACAGGAATTCGAGCGCGGTGTCGGTGGCGACTTCGCGCAACAGCTTGCCGATGTCGGGCAGGCGCGTCTCCAGCGTGACCTTGGGGTCGGAGAGCGGACCGCTGGTGCTGGCCTTGAGGGTCAGGCGGTCCTCGACAAAGAGCGGTGCACGCAACTGCTCAAGTACGCTGGCGCGCACCCGCTCGGGCGCGGATTCGCTGAGCTTGGCAAGGTGGCCGGCGGTCCAGTCGCTGAGCTTGGCATTGGCCAGTAGTAGTACTGAGGAGCTGTGCTGCTCGGTGCCCAGCTCCACCCACGAGCCGCCATCGAGGATGAGCTCCCAGTCCTCCACCATCAGCGAGGCCGCCTGGCGCAGCTCGATGCGGTTGCGGCGGTAGCGGCCGTCGAGCACGCGGTCGCGACCGAAGGTCAAACGATCCGGCAGGGCTTGGTCCTTGAGGCCGATCTTGTGTAGGGCATCGGTCACCGACCACAGCTTGGAAATGTAGGGCGCCTTGGAGCTGACGTAGGAATCCTGGTGAATGGCGAAGTCGATCTCGGCATCGGGATCGAGCTTGCCGGTGGTCGGATCGAAGAGGCGCACCCGCGCCGGTCCCTCAAGGCCGATCTGACCGTATTTCTGGCGGCCCTTCTTTGCGGAAAAGGCCTCGAGCTGGGCCTCGAAGTCGAGATGAGCTTCGTTGACCTTCTCCAGCGCATTCGGATCTACCCGGATGTCTTTGAGGTCAAAGCGCAGACGCTTGCCGACCACCTCCAGCCCAGTTTTCTCGATAAGCAGGTCGAAGGAGCCGTCCTCGATGAGCAGGCGATCGAGTTGGGTGACGAAGGCGCGCTTGCCGGCATCCTCCTCGGCGGGATCTTCCTCCGCGTCCTTTTCCGTTTCCGGCGGCGCCGCAAAGAGGGACTCGATGTTGAGCTTGCCCTCCCTGTCCATCTCCAGATCGAAATGAGCACCCCGCACCCTCAGCTTGGACACGTTGATTTCGCGCGCCAGCAGCTCGCGCAGCGAGAGGTCGAAACCAATTTCCTCAATGCGGACCGGCCCGCCTTCGATGGGCACGCGCTTGTCGTGGGCCACGCCATCACGGGCCAGTTCGTCGCGCTCGGTGATAATGACGTCCTCGATCACCACCGTGGCCGGCACCGAAAACAAGCTGACCCGGAAGTCGCCGATCTGCACCCGGCTGTCGATGGACTTCTCGATCTGGGCTGCCAGGAAGTTTTTGGAGAGTATCGTGCGGTATGCCACCACCAGACCCACGGCCAGCACCAGGAGCAATGCAAGCAGCGAGCCACCAATGATCCACCATTTCTTCATGGAGCGACCCTAGAACAAAAAAGCAGGCCTGTCACTGGACGGATGGAACTTGACCCTAACACTCAATAAGGTGCAGCGGTTTTGTACTTGGATCTTGTCGGCGGAAACTCCCTGGCCATAGTGTTTGAGCCCACATTCCCCGTGATCCCCATGAGAAAATTCCTCTCCACCCTCAGCCTGCTCGCACTCTCCCTGCTCCTCCTTTCCTGCGGCAAATACCGCGACGCCAAGAGCGCGATGAATGACACCGCCGAGGTAATGGAGGCCTACGCGGATGAGGTGGAAGCGGCAGACAGCCCGAAGGAGATCGCCGCCGCCATGGATCGTCTCACGGAAAGCTTCAAGGAACTCGGGCCACGGCTTCGTGAGATGGACGGCAAGCATCCCAATCTCAACATGGCCGCCCCTCCCGAGGAACTCAGGGAAGCTGCTCTCGCACTTGAAAAAGCAAACCGGAGGATGATGGAGGCGACTTACGAGGCCACCAAGGATCTGGATGATCCTGAGGTCATGAAAGCCAAGCAGCGCCTGATCGAGGCCAGGGACGGACTCTGAGGACATGCGGCAAGCTTGATGATCATCCGGTCATAGCTCCGCTTCCATCGCAGCCTTGCCATGGCTGGCGCAATCCGCTCGGATCACGTCTGCCCATGACAACGCCCAATCTCTTCCCCCTGAACCTCCTGACTGGCCTGCTGGCCCTCACCCTTGCCGCCAGCGCCGAGCCCCTCAAGGTCTACATTCTCGCCGGCCAATCCAACATGGAAGGCCACGCCCAGACCCGGACCTTGCCGGCCGTTGCCAAGGATCCATCGACCAAGGGCCTGTACGACAAAATGGTGGGTGCCGATGGCAAGGCCAAGGTCCACGAGGACATCCCCATTTCCTACGCCTATGGCAACTTCAGTGGCGAAATGGTGGGCCGCAAGCACGGCAAGCTGAGTGCCGGTTGGGGCAGCCAGCACCACATCGGCACCGGCAAGATCGGCCCCGAACTGACCTTCGGCATCACCATGCACGAGATCCACGGCGAGCCGATTTTGCTGATCAAGAACGCCTGGGGCGGCAAGAGCCTGATGGTCGACTTCCGCCCGCCCAGCGCCGGGCCCCTGCCCGAGGACCACAAGCACAAGTCCGAGGCCGGCGCCTACTACCAGGGCATGATGGATCACGTGAAGGACGTGCTTGCCGATCCCAAGAAGGTCTACCCCGAGTACGATGCCGCTGAGGGCTACGAGATTGCCGGATTCGTCTGGTTCCAGGGTTTCAACGATCTGGTCGGACCCTACCCAAAGGCCAATCCCGACGACCCCAAGAGCCGCACCAAGGACTACTCGGACTATTCGAATCTGCTGGCGACCTTCATCCGCGATGTGCGCAAGGACCTGGACGCGCCCAAGCTTCCCTTCGTGATTGGAGCGCTGGGTGTGGATGGCAAGGATGCGAACGACAACACCGTCGCCTTCCGCGAGGCCATGGCCGCCCCTGCGAAGATGGATGAGTTCCAAGGCAATGTGGGCGTGGTCTACAGCCACGAGTTCTGGCCCGGGGATGTCGCCGCCATCGACAGGAAAGTCTACGAGATCCAGCGCGGTTTCCACAAGCGCAAGCAGCAGATCAAGAAGACGCTCGAGGGAGATGAAAAGAAGGAGGCCTACGCCGCTCTCAATGCGGAGATCGAAGCTGCAATTGATGAGGCGCTCAGTGAGGAGGAGAAGTGGCTGCTCGAAAACGGCAAGTCCAACCGCGGCTTCCACTATCTGGGCTCGGCCAAGTTCTTTGCGCAGCTTGGCGAGGCCTTCGCCAAGAAGATGGCGGAGTTGGAGAAGTGATTGGGCTCCGATGGGGCTTCTGGCACACCACCCCTGCGCCGCCGCCAGTTCGCTGCACTCACTGGCCCCATCACAGCAATATTCGGGCTCAGTTGCCCATGCCCCCCAAGCCTCCATTGCGCCGATCCCAGAGCCGTGCTAGGCCTGAGTGGACGCGCATCCGCTTTCGTCCACCCGCACATGTTCGACTGGAACCTGACCACCCACATCATCGTCCTGATCCTCTCGTCGACGGTGATTGTGTTTGCAGGCAGCAAGCTCTCCAAGGTCGCGGACCGGCTGGCGGACCGCACCGGACTGGGCGAAGCGATGATCGGCGCCATCCTCCTGGGGGCAAGCACCTCGCTGGCGGGTAGCGTGGTCTCGGTCACCACGGCGTGGCAGGGGCATGCGCAACTGGCCTTCAGCAACGGCATCGGTGGGATCGCGGCACAAACCGCCTTTCTCGCCATCGCCGACCTCTGTTATCGCCGCGCCAATCTCGAACACGCCGCCACTTCCTTGCCCAACATCATCCACGGCCTGGTGCTCATTGGCCTGCTCGGCTGCATGCTGATGGGTGCCTACAGCCCGGATTGGACGCTGTGGGGCATCCATCCCGTGAGCTTCATCCTGCTGGGCGGCTACCTCTTTGGCCTGCGCCTCGCGCGCATCGCCCGCGACGAGCCGATGTGGACGCCCCGCACGACTCAGGAGACCCGTGAGGATGAGCCCGACGAAACGCCGGAAGGAGAGAGCCTGGCGGGGCTGTGGATCCGCTTTGCGGTCCTGCTGGTGACCCTCGGCTGCGCCGGTTTCTTTGTCGCCGAATCCGGCATGGGGCTGGTGGCCCAGTCGGGATTGAAGGCCACCGTGGTGGGCGCACTGTTCACCGCCGTCGCCACCTCCACTCCGGAACTGGTCACCACGATCGCTGCAGTCCGCCAGGGGGCGCTCACCCTGGCGGTGGGCGGGATCCTCGGGGGCAATGTCTTTGATGTGCTCTTTGCGGTGGGGGCTGACGTCGCCTACCGCGAGGGTTCCATCTATCATGCCATCGGTCCCAATGAACTGCTGCTTGTCTGCCTGGGCTTGCTGCTGACCACAATCCTGGTGCTGGGCCTGATCACGCGGGAGAAGTACGGGCCTGCCAAAATCGGCGTGGAGAGCATCCTGATCCTGTTGGTGTACCTGGGTGGGGTGGTGCTGATTGCGCTGGGGTGAAGTGAGGGGATTGGTGACACATTTCGGGCACAGAGCTCCTCGGGCCGCGTCGCCCTGTCCAGCGAACGACGGTGCAGCGACAAAGTCGCTGGGAGGAGTGCAAGCTCCCTACTCAAAGTCCCTCTCGGTGTAATCCTCCGTGCGCTCCTGGTTTCCTCGCGCACCTTTTTCACCAGCTTGGCCTCCACCGGCTTGGCCTGGTTGCCCCAGGAGTTGCGGATGTAGGTCATGACCTCGGCGATGTGGGCATCGGTGAGGGCCGGGTTGTGCTTGAGGCCCGGCATGGCGGCGGCGGGCTTGTAGACCTTGCCGTTGACGGTGACCGGCCCGCTCATGCCGTGGAGCAGGATCTTGGCGAGGCGCTCGGGATCGCCGGTCACCCATTCGGACTTGGCCAGCGGCGGGCCGAGGTTGGGAATGCCCTCTCCCTTCTCACCGTGGCAACCAAAGCAGGCGGCCATGGTGACGTAATGCTCCTCGCCGCGCTTGAAGGCGGCCAGCTCCTCGCCCTTGAGGTGGGCCCCATCGGCCACCACGACCTTGGGCAATTGCTTGGTGGCCTCGGCGAGATGCTTGTTGAGCTTCTTGTGTTTGAGGTCCGGATGCTCCTTGCGGAAGGCGTGCGCCTCCGGACCCAAACCACTGATGAAGGCTTCCACCAAATGCGGCGCCTTGGGGTTCTTCTCCATCATGGCCAGGGCTTCATCAGCCATGCCATTGGCGGCCATCGCGCGCACGAGCGCGGCCAGATACTGGGGCTCGGTCTGAAGTCCGGCCATGGCCTTTTGGAGTTCCGCAGACTCGGGTCTGAGGATGGAGGCGACGTTGAGGGCAGCTCGCACCACATCTGGCTGCGGGGACTTGAGAGCGGCAGCAAATACCCCGACCGGGGCCTCGCTCAGGCCTTCCAGAGTCCAGAGGGCGTGGATCTGACCCAAGGGCTTTGAGGGATCCGCCACGAGCCGGGTCAGGGCGGAAGCCACCGCGCGGTCGCCATGTTCGACGATGAGCCGCTGGGCGGTGTCGCGCACCGTGCCGTTGGCATGGGCCAGATAGGGCACCAGTTCTGCGGGCGACTTGCCTTCGAGCTTGGGCACCTCGGCAAGCGGATTGTCGGCATAACGAATGCGGTAAATGCGGCCCGTGGACGGCCCTGGCTTGTCGAGCCCGCGCATCTCGTACTGCTTGCGCAGGTAGGTGGTCATGTAGGCCTTGTGCTGGAGCAGGCCGAAGTACATGTCCACCACCCACAGCGTGCCATCGGGGGCGGTGTAGACGCTGCTGGGCAGGAACCACTCGTCGGTGC
This sequence comes from Akkermansiaceae bacterium, assembly GCA_033722655.1. Lineage (GTDB taxonomy): Bacteria > Verrucomicrobiota > Verrucomicrobiia > Verrucomicrobiales > Akkermansiaceae > Luteolibacter. The sequence goes on from JAWVYP010000002.1 coordinate 22,089, forward strand.
TGGCGAGGAACTCCTCCTTGCCGAAGGGGTGGCTGCCACTCGGCCGATTCCATTCGTTGCGCTCGATGGCGATGGCCTTGATCAGGTCGCCGGCGGGTTCACAAACGAAGGCCATGCCCTGCATTTGCTCGGGAAAGTTTTCGCCGCGGTAAATGGCCATCCCGCTGGCGGCGGTGGCATTCCTGAGCTTTCCATCCTCGTCGAGGGTGCCCTTCTGGTAGGCGCGGTTGACGCCGGGAGTCATGTGGATGGGATTCACGCTGTTGTTGCCAAGCCGGCTGGATGGCATGCTCCGCGGCTTGTAGTGAGGGTTGCCTTGAAAGAAATCGGCAACGTATTGGTCGCCGACGAGCAGGGTCGAGTTGTTGTTGTGGTAGAGCCGACCGTAGTTGTCCTTGGCAATGCCCCACTGGCCACGATTGTCGGTCTGGCCCTTGACCCATTCGCCCGCAATGCGGCGGTAGCGCGCACCGGACTTGGCATTGTAATACCAGTTGTCGTGACCGTAGAGCAGACCGTTGCCCTTGTGCTCGGGATTGCCGCCGCGGGCATAGTGCCGATCCACCTCGATGGGCTTGCCCACCGCTTTGAGGCCATCGCGCTTGGTGAAGTAGAGCGTGTCGCCGCTGGTGTAGAGGCAGCCGTCGTGGGTGACTGCCACCGCGCGCGGCAGCACCAGGCCGTCGAGGAAGGTGGTGACACTTTCGTAGTGGCCGTCGCCATCCTTGTCCTCGAGCACACGGATCTGCCCATCCGGCTTGTCCTCCCCTTCCCCATCGAGCTTGGGCATGTAGCTGCGCATCTCGGCCATCCAGACCCGACCGTTGGCATCGAAGGCAAGAGCCACCGCCATATACACGTTCTCCTCGGGCGCGATCGATTCGATCGTGTAGCCGGGCGCGATCTTGAAGGCCTTGATGGCGTCCTCGACCCCGAGATAGGGCGAGGGCGGAATCTGGTCGGCGGGAATCGGATCGACCTGCTTGCCGCCGCGGTCGCCTTTCTGGGCATGGCTCACAGAGGTGCAGGCGAGCAGGCAACAGGCGATGGCGAGATGGCAATGATGGGGGAAGTGCTTCATGGGTCTGAACCGATGACTACGAAATCATGGGCCGTGCTCTATCCCATGGCAGGTCCAAAGGAGACCACGGCTTATGGCTCTCTCGGCATGGCAGGGGACCCACGCACGGGCTGACTGCGTGCATGTCGGCTCCGGAGCAACGACTCAGGGCTGGATCCGGGCCAACCACAGCTCCGCATTCTGTGCATCCTCGATCTGCCGAGCCGCATCGCGCTGGATCTTGACCTGTCCCATTGCCTTGGCCTGGTCGCGGACCTCTTCCAATTTGGCCAGGTAATGGGAATGGATGGCCAGAAGCTCGGCTTCGTAGTCCTCATCGATGCTCGCCTGCTTCTCGATGACGTAGTTGGCCACCTTGGCCATGACGGGGGTCATCCTGACTCTCGCCTTTTGTATGGTCTCGGGGTGAAGCCGGTTGTCCTGCACGCAGGCCTTGAGCTTTTCGATCTCGGGAATCACCTTCTGCTGCTCGCTCTTGTTGAGGCCCCGGATATGGGAATCCAGGTCCCAGGCGACCTTGTCGGTGTTCTTGGTGTGGGCGGCTTCCTTGTCCTCCCCCGCCTTGACCACCAACTCCCTGGCTGTCTCGGCCAACTTCGAGGCACTGGCGAAAACGGGCGCCGCCCCCGGGTCGGCCGCATGGGTCTTCGGGTCATCGCTCCACTCGATCACAAAGCCGTCAGCCGTGGCCGACTTGGGCATGGCGTTCCATCCATGCCCCGGGTGGAGGATCATGGCTGCACCATTTTCGGCGGCATGGTCTTCGTTTGCCCAGTTGATCGGCTGCCAGGATTCGCCGGAATCCCAGGTCCAGAAATCATCAACCAGATGGCCGCCCATCCAGAGCTTGCCGGACACCCCGCTGAATTGGCGGCCAATGTCTTGTGCGGCTTCCTCGGCTGTCGACAGGGCCATCAGATGACCTCCTGCCTCTTGAGCCAATTTGACGGCCTCCTCCCAAGAAGCTTCGCAGGCCAGAGCCAGATAGCGCCGCTCTCCCAGCGCGATGGTCCCCGGAGGATAGACCGGATCTCCCGACTGGATTGATTTTGCCGTCTGGCGAAGCTGGCTCTCCAGGCTTGCCGGGTTGGAACCATCCTGCTGCCACTGGATGACAAAGGGCCGCCGGATGCCCTTCCCAGCAGCGACGTAGTTGCCGCCCTGGTCTCGATGGAGGTAAGGGCCGCTTCCCGACACCGGCGCGGCCTTTAATGCCTTGCCATCGACGCGGGTGTATGAGGACGGACCGGACGCAGCGGCGCCGACCCAAAAGCTGCTGCCCACCATGGGTTCTTTCTGGCACCATGCCATGTCGGATTCGGGCAGGGCGAGGTGCCCGCCGTGCTCTTGTGCGAAGACGGAGGCCTGCGGCCAGGTCATGGCCTCGGTGACCATAAAATAGTGGGAGTCACCGTGCTGGACCGTGCCCACCGGCATCTCGGATCGAACTCCCCGCGCCAAGGCATCCTGCAGCCGCTCCAGTGAATCCATGGGCGTCTCGGCATTCATGGGAAACGAATCCGGCTCCGGCTGGGCAGGCTGCGTGGGGACTTGCGGCCTGCCCGGGTTCTGCGGCCGTGGCTTATTGCCCACGACTTGCGCCTGGTTCGGCTCCGCCTTCTTCACGATCACCACCCTAGCCGGCTCATTCGGCTCTGCTTTCTGCTCGGCGAGCACCCTCTGGCGATAGCTCCAGGTCTGATGGATGGCGATCAAAAGCACGAGAATGGCGACCACTTTGACCGTCATGCTGGTTCCGCGGGCCTTGTGCGCGAAGCTTTTGGGTGTGGGCCTTGGCTGCGATGGCTTGGCTCCCCCGGAAGCCATTCTGGGTCCTTTCGCCGCATTGCGCAGGCTATTGAGAAAGGAGTGGATTTCATCCGGACGCTGGCTCGGATCCGCTTGTGTGGCATTGCGCAGGACCTTGTCGATGGCCACTGGCGTTCCCTCCAGACTGGAGGCGGGCGGGCCATCCGGACGCCAGGGCGTTGCGGTAAGCATTTCGTAGAACAGGACCGCTATCGCAAAGATGTCCGAGGCCTCGGTCGGGCAATTCCCATCCCGCACTTCCGGCGCGATGAACTGGTCCGGGACCTCTTGCTCGCCGTTGGTGTGAATATCGCGACCAAGTAGGAAGTTGCCGATCTTGGGTGAGGCCTTCTGGTTGAGCAGGATGTTGAGAGGACTCAGGTTGCCGTGGACCACGCCCTGTTCGTGAGCAAAGGCCAATCCCGCGCAGAGCTCCTCAATGACACCGAGGGTCTGCTTGAGTTCGATGCTGTTGCCCTGCATCGAGCGCCACAGGGACTTGCCGGGCACGAACTCCATCACCAGATAATGCATGCCCTCGACTTCCCCCGAATCAAAGAGGCTGATCAGGTTGGGGTGGCGCAATTCCGCCGCCTTGGAGCAGCTTGCCAGGAAGCGCCTGTGGAAGCTGGCCGCGCGGCTGAGGCCCGGGGAAAACAGCTTGATGGCCACCTGCCGGTCCAAGGACTTCTGAAAGGCCTGATAAACGGCTCCCACCTCGTTCGAGCTCAACAGGTAGTTGAACTCGAAAGCAGGAAGCATGGCATTCATGGCCTCAAGGGATGGAGCAGTGAAAGCGGAATCAGACATGGCGGCAGGAGGTGAGGGATGAGAGATCTGGGGGGTGCGGTGAAGCGCAGGCGGTGTTCCGCCTGACCGTTATCATTTGCAACTCTCGAATCCCGGCGGGTTACGGGCGACGCCCGCCGATACAGGCCGTTGCTAGCCCGGATATTTCATGATTCTCGTGGGCGAGGCGCAGGAATTCTCGATCTTGCCAAGGCCGACGCTGAGAACGCAGGCAAAATCGGGAGGGACAAGCCGCAGACCGAGGTTTCATGAAATTTCCGGGCTAGACGTCATATCAGGAAGATTCGCAAAACACATGCAGATCCCGGGCCAAAGCTCTGGAGCCTGAGATGAAAATCACTTCCCATGGCGCGCGATAACCGGGAACTCATGCCCCCTTCCACTGCATCCCAAAGGGTAACAGCCTGTTCGCCAGTTTTAGGGACTTGCTGTCCGTCCAAGCCGCGCGGGATTGCCGCTGTGATGGCTTCTGCCGTGATGGCTGACATCACCGATGCATCATCAATTCGCCATCCTTGTCCTCGGCCTGCCCATCGCCGGGCCGTTTCCGGGGATCTGCTGCAAGCTTCCAAAGGCACGCGCCATCCCTCCCAGGCTTGGTGTTGCAATGGCATGTGGCGCGCGATTGAATGACGAGGACATGAGCGAAGCCAAGACCACCCACGCCCCTCTCCAGAAATGGATCGATAAAGTCGTCGACCTGTGCGAACCCGACGCGGTCGAGTGGTGCGACGGCTCCAAGGAGGAATGGGACCGGCTGACCACCAAACTCGTCGATGCCGGCACTTTCACCCGACTCAACCCGGAGAAGCGTCCCAACTCCTTCCTCGCCCGCTCCGCCCCCTCGGATGTCGCCCGTGTGGAGGACCGCACCTTCATCTGCACCAAGCGCCCCGACATGGCCGGTCCCACCAACAACTGGGCCGACCCGCTCGAAATGCGTGAGACCCTCGACCAGAAGTTCAAGGGCTGCATGAAGGGCCGCACCATGTACGTGATCCCCTTCTGCATGGGCCCCTTGGACTCACCCCTGGCCAAGATCGGGGTCGAGGTCAGCGACAGCCCATATGTGGTGGTCAACATGCACATCATGGCCGAGGTCGGCAGCAAGGTGCTGGGGCGTCTCGAGGACGAAAAGGCCGACAAGGCGCCCAAGGTGCGCCACGGCCACGGCTTCTTCATTCCCTGCCTGCACTCGGTGGGCATGCCGCTCGAGGACGGCCAGGAGGACGTGCCTTGGCCCTGCAATGATGATAAGTACATCGTCCACTTCCCCGAGACCCGCGAGATCATGAGTTACGGTTCGGGCTACGGCGGCAATGCGCTGCTCGGCAAGAAGTGCCTGGCGCTGCGCATTGCATCCAACATCGCTCGCGAGCACCAGTGGATGGCCGAGCACATGCTCATCATCGGCATCGAGAACCCGCAGAAGGAAAAGAGCTACCTTGCATGCGCCTTTCCCTCGGCCTGCGGCAAGACCAACCTGGCGATGATCGTCCCGCCCAAGCCGTATGCCGATGCCGGCTGGAAGACGACCATCGTCGGTGACGACATCGCCTGGCTGTGGCCGCACGAGGACGGCAAGCTGCACGCCATCAATCCCGAGAATGGCTACTTCGGTGTGGCTCCCGGCACCTCGTACGACACCAACCCGCGGGCGATGGACTCGCTCAAGGAGAACTGCATCTTCACCAACGTCGCCCTCACCGACGACGGCGACGTCTGGTGGGAAGGCATGACCGAGGAGCCGCCGAGCCACCTCACCGACTGGCAGGGCAATGATTGGACCCCCGACTGCGGCCGCCCCTCCTCCCATCCCAACTCGCGCTTCACCGCCCCCGCCTCGCAATGCCCCTCCATCGATCCCAACTGGCGCGATCCCGATGGCGTGCCAATTGACGGCATCGTCTTCGGCGGCCGCCGCGCGACCACCATGCCGCTGGTGTTCCAGGCCTTCAACTGGAGCCACGGCGTCTACCTCGGTGCGACCATGGGTTCCGAAATGACCGCCGCCGCTGCTGGCACCATCGGCAAGGTGCGCCGCGACCCCATGGCGATGCTGCCCTTCTGCGGCTACAACATGGGCGAATACTTCGGCCACTGGCTCGACATGCGCGGCACCATCAAGCACCTGCCGCGCTTCTTCCACGTCAACTGGTTCCGCAAGGACGAGGAAGGAAATTACATCTGGCCCGGTTTCGGCGAGAACATGCGTGTCATCGAGTGGATCCTCAACCGCTGCCACGGCCATGCCGTCGGCCACGAGACCCAGATCGGCTGGCTGCCCTACTTCGAGGACTTCAACACCGAGGGCCTCGAGAGCTTCACCAAGGAGGACTTCGAGAAGGTGATGCGTTTCGACCGCGACGAATGGCGCCGCGAGCTCACCGGCCAGGCCGAGTTCTTCATCGACCTCTACGACCCCATGCCCAAGGAGCTCATCTATCAGCGTGAGCTCATCACGGCGAGGTTGTCGTGAGCAGCGCCGTGCTGGGATGGGATGCTGATGCTAGGAATTTGCTTTTTCACCCCCGGCGAGAATACCCCCAGGAGCCCGTATCAGGAAGGGGAAAAGGAGGTTGACTATGGGTATGCGAATCCGGTGTCTAGCAGAGAGTTTCTGCCGCGTTTCAGGGAGAGGATTTTGTCAAGATTTGCACCCCTAGTTCCATGGCTGCATTGATGAGCAGTTCGGCGATTCGGGGTAGGCCTTCATCGAGGCCATTTTCAAGAAGGAGATTGATGCTGTCACGGGTGAGGGTATCGTCTGATTGTCCGGTCATTGGTTGGTGCTTGGTATTTGGTTAGTA
>JAWVYP010000003.1:0-26263 GCA_033722655.1 Akkermansiaceae bacterium
CATGATGGTCAACACCATGGCAAAGCCACCGAAAATGGCGCCGGCGACGAAGTAGGGCGGGAAGATGGTGGTGTGCCAGCCGGGAACCACCGAGGTCGCGAAGTCGAAGGACACGACCGAGTGCACCGAAAGCACCAGCGGCGTGGAAAGAGCAGCCAGCAACAGGTAGGCCATTTCGTAGTGGCTCCACTGGCGGTTGCCGCCGCGCCAGCCGAGCGAAAAGATGCCGTAGAGCACCTTGCGCAAGCCCTTCTTGCAGCGGTCGCGGATGGTGGCCAGGTCGGGCACCATGCCGAGATACCAGAAGATCAGCGAGATGGTGAAATAGGTCGAGACCGCGAACACGTCCCACAGGAGCGGCGACTTGAAGTTCTGCCAGATGGCGTTGGCGTTGGGCACCGGAGCCAGGAACCAGGCAAACCAGACACGGCCGACGTGGAAGGCCGGGAAGATGCCCGCGCACATCACCGCGAAGATGGTCATCGCCTCCGCCGCGCGGTTGATGGAGGTCCGCCAGTTCTGGCGGGTCAGGAAGAGAATGGCCGAAATCAGGGTTCCGGCGTGGCCGATGCCGATCCAGAACACGAAGTTGACGATGGGCCAACCCCACATCACGCGGTTGGTGTTGCCCCACACGCCGACACCGGTCGACACCAGGTGAAACAGGCCGCCACCGACACCGATCATGGCGATCAAGGCCGAAGGCAAGAAGAGCATCCACCACAGCAGCGGCTGGCGGTTTTCAAGCACGCCACAAATGCGCTCGGTGATCCAGTGGTAGGAGCGGCCTTCAAGGACGAGCTTCTCGCGCTTGAGCACCGGCAACTTCACGTCGGACGTCGACTCCGGGGCGGTCTGGGAAGTGGAAGACATGATGGGGTTCGAAATTGGAATTCGTGAAATTCAGGGGGCTCGGTCTCAGGCCATGTGGATGGTGGACTTGCCGATGTAGGGAGCGTCCGGCATCTCGGGATTTGGATTCTTGACCCGCGCCAGATAACTGGTGCGCGGACGGGTGCCGATGTAGTTGAGCAGGTCGTAGTTGCGCTTGATCTCCTTGGCGCGGCCCATCTTGGACTTCTTGCCATCCAGCAGGTTGCCGAAGCTGATGGCGTCCGCCGGACAGGCTTCCTGACAGGCGGTCTTGATGCTGTCGGTGGGCACGCGCAGGGTGTCGACCTTCACCTCCACTTCGGGCGAGAGCTTGCCGGATTCCTGCACCTTCTGTTTCTGGGCGCGCTTCTGGCGGATGACGCCATCCTTGAGGCGCTGCACACAGTAGGTGCATTTCTCCATCACGCCGCGCATGCGGACGGTGACGTTGGGATTCTTCTGCAGGGAGCTCGGACCGCCCACGTCCTTCTTGCCGAGCGGGCCGCGGTAGAGGTTGTTCTCGATGAGCGGGTTGCGCTTGTTGTAGTCGAAGAAGTTGAAGCGGCGAGCCTTGTAGGGGCAGTTGTTGGCACAGTAGCGGGTGCCGATGCAGCGGTTGTAGGCCATCGCATTGAGGCCGTCCTCGGTATGGACAGTGGCGTTGACCGGGCAGACGGTTTCGCAGGGAGCACTCTCGCACTGCACACAGGCCACGGGCTGGGGCAGCATGGCGGGGTTGTCCTGGATCCATTCCGGAGCCTTCTTGTATTCGCCCTTCTCCGTGTCCTTGATTTTGTTGCCCTGCTTGTCGAAGGTGTAGGACTGGCTCGCGTAGTAGCGGTCCATGCGGATCCAGTGCATCTCGCGGCCCATGGCGACTTGTTCCTTGCCGACGATGGGAATGTTGTTCTCCGCCTGGCAGGCGACCGTGCAGGCTGAGCAGCCCATGCAGGAGGTGAGGTCGATGGTCATGCCCCACTGGTGGAGCGGGTCGCTGAGTAGGTTTTCGGCCTTGGCCTCGCTGTGCCAGGTCTCGGAGCCCTTGGGCTTGTAGAGGGAAATGTTGGGCGGAATGTGGGAGTCCATGCCCTGCTTGTCGACGTTGTCGAGCTGGGCTTCGAAGTCGCCCTTCTTGTTCTTCATCGTCGAGATCTCGCGCGCCAGCGCACGGCCATACATGGCGTGGTGCTCCTGGGTCATGGCCAGAGGGTAACGACCCTCGATCAGCTTGACCTTGCCACCCTTGGCGAAATAGGGCGCCATCGAGGTGCGCAGCGGATAGACATCAAAACCGCTGTTCACGCCGACCATGCCGACGTGGTTTGTGTTTTTCGGTCCACGGCCCAAGGGGTCTTCCTCGTTGAAACCCTGTCCGTAGCCGACCGGAAGGATCACGGTGTTCTCGGCCTGGCCGAAGGAAATCAGCACGGGGAGCTGAATCTTGCGGCCTCCGAGTTCGAGCTCAATCATGGGCGCGGTGCGGTTTTCGCCCTCACCATCGGGACCGACCGCCGCATACTCGCCTTCGACGGGAATGAAGCCGAGGGCCTTGGTCTCGGGCTGCAGTTCCAGCACCTTGTCGTAGATGCCGAGCTTCTTGGCCGTCTTGGGCGCGATCATGGCCGCGTTGTCCCAGGTCAGCTTGGAAACGGGATCCGGGGCTTCCTGCAGCCAGCCATTGTCGATGTAGCGGCCGTCGAGAATGGAAGCGTCCGTGGCGAAGATGACATCGAGCGAATCCTTGGTGGGCGCCTTGGAGTCGGCGGCCTCAGGCACGCCCAAGCCGATCAGATCGGACACCTTGCGCGCCGGATAGCTGCTGCCCTTGTAGAAACCGTCGCGCAGCAGTTGCTTCCAGGCCTCGTCGCCTTCTGCAATGCCGGCGAAGGTTTCGCGGACCGCATCATAAGCGGGAGATGCCGCACCTTCCGGGCCCTCGCCGTTGATCAGCTTGCCGTCCTCGGAGAGCAGGGCCAGCAGGAGCTCGAGCTCGGAAACGCAATCCTCATAGAGCGGCAGGATCATCGGCTGGACCACCGTGTAGGTGCCGCGGGCCGAGCGGGCATCGCTCCAGCTTTCGAGGTAGTGGGCGGCGGGAATGTGCCAGGTGGACGCGTGGGCGGTGGCGTCCGAGCGCTCGCCGAGATGGATGGTGGTCTTGACCTTGCCGAGCAGCTTGCCGAATTCGAGATCGGCGGGAGCGTCAAATACGGGATTGGATGGGGTCAGGAGGACCAGAGTATCGATGGCACCATCCTTGATGTCGCTGCTGAGTTTTTCGATGGAGTCGAGGTCCGTGTCTGCTGACTGCAGGGCGTGCATCGCCTTGCCAATGCCAATGCAGCCAAGCGCGTTGTTGATGGCAAAGGCCAGACGCTTCACCGCGACGGACTGGCGCGAGCCGGCAAGCACCAGGCAGCGGCCCGGATTCTTGCTGGCGTGTTCCTGAAGATCGGCGGCCAGGGCATCCACCCACTGCTGGTGGATTTTCTCGAGCTTGGGCGCTTTTACCGCGGGTTCCACATTCAGCTTGGCGGCCACCGCACGGGCGATGACCTCGACCTGGCTGGGAGCGACACGCAAACGGTGATCGGCCATGCCGCCGGTCAGCGAGTAGGCCGCTTCCACCGCATAGAGGCGGTTCATGCGGTCCTGCTCGGGCTTGGCTTCGTAGTCCTTGCCTTCCGGCTTGCGGCGATTGAAGAAGGGCGTCACCGGACCCTGCGGGTCGGTGGAGGCAAAGTCGCAGTCGAGGGCAAGGATGCGGTCGGCCTTATCGAAGTCGGCCACCATGCGAACACCTTTACCCAAGGCGGCTTCGGGCTGCAGGGCTTCGTAGGAGTAGAACTTGGCGTTGCCGAACTCGGCGGCGAGTTTCTCGCGAAGGGCGGTGCGGGTCGGGCAATCATCAGCCCCGAAGACAAAGCCGATCTTGGCCTTTTTGTCCGCCGCCACATTGGCAATGGCCGCATCGAGATCCTTGCGCTTGGCCTTCTTGCCTTTCTTGAGCACATCGCGCGAACGGTAGGGCGAATACAGGTTGAGCACCGAGGCCTGGGCGAGGTTGTCGGTGCCGTCCGCATCGGGATGCGTCTTGTTGGGAGCCACCTGGGTGGGGCGACCCTCGAAGGTGGTCACCACCAGCGGCGTGGCCCCAGCCGCACGAGGCATGGCGGAGGCATAGTAGGTGGCCTTGCCCGGAATCACCCACTCCGGCGCTTCGGTGTAGGGAAGGATGTAGCTCTCGGGGCGGCGGCAGCTCGCCATGCCGAAGCCGGCGAGGGCGGTCGAGGCACCCATCAGCTTCATGAAGGTGCGCCGCGAGTTGTCCACCTCCTCCTCGTTGGCCAACTCGGCCGCTCCGCGCGGGACCTCGCGCTCCAGCCAGCTGCGGAATTCGGAACTGTCTTCAAGCTGGCCCGTGCTGCGCCAGGAGACGGTCGTCTCGTCGGCGGGAACCTCGGGATGATGCTGAATGCGCTTGCTCATGAGTGAATGGCGAGAGGGTTGGGGAAAGTGGGGAGAGTGGATCGGCGGGCGATACTGTGGGTGACTTGGAGGGGGCGTGGTGACCGGGAAGGTGGATGGGCCTAGTGGTGACAAGTCGAGCAGCTGGTCTTGGGATTGACCATGAATTGCTTCTTGAGCTTCTCACCCAGTTGCTCGGTGGTGGTGATGCCTTCGCCCTCGGAAACGTACTTGGCCACGTCTTTGTCGCCGTAATCGAAGTTGAAGACCTCCTCGAGCGGACGCAGGTGCTTCTCGGGAGCGCGGTGACATTCCAGGCACCAGCCCATGGAGTGGGACTCGGCGTGGTAGACGACCTCCATCTGATCGACGTCGCCGTGGCAGCTCTGGCAGGAAATGCCGCGGTTCACGTGGGCCGAGTGGTCAAAGTAGACGTAGTCGGGAGCCTTGTGGACGCGCACCCATTCGATGGGCTCGCCGTGGTACTGCGGATGATTCTCGTTCATCGAGCGGTGCAGCGGCTCGAGCTTGGGGCTATCCGTCTGCACGTGCTGGTGACAGTTCCAGCAGGTGTTGCCGGTCGGCACGTTGGAGTGGTCGGACACATCGACAAAGGAGTGGCAGTAGCGGCAGTCCAGCCCCAGCTGATCGACGTGGATCTTGTGGGAAAAGGGAATGGGCTGACTCGGCTGATAGCCCACCCGTGTGCTTTTCGGAGTTGCGTAGTAACTGAAGGCGAGGGCAATACCCGCTCCAACTGTGCCGAGACACACGGCGATTTTCAGGGGCAACAGGTTGGTCCAGCGGGGAAAAATGTTTGCCATGGCAAGGCGGGGACAGTGCGGGGAGTGTGGGTTCGAAGCAAACGACCCACGTCGCCTTGCTCCGGCGCGGGGAGGATGCAAACCACTGCTTGAGTTGCAATGGAAAAAAGCCTCTTAAAGGCATTTTATTAAGCCTCGCTTAGTTCCGATCTTATTGAGATTCGTCCTCATTAAGAGGAGGTCGAAACCCGCCTCATGAGGACCAAGTCATCCCCTTCTCTTTTCGCCACTCGCGGTAGGCGGCAAACTGCTCCGATTTGGGCAGGCTCAGACGCTGCGGATCCTCCGCGAGGAATTCATCAAAGGCGCTTTGCTGGGCCTCCGAATCCCCACTGTCGGTTTGCTCTAAAGGATTGATTTCAGGCTTCTTATGAGACTGCACAGACTGGTTTTCCAGACGACTAAGGGCAGCTTTGATCCCGGAGGCCTGGAAGACCAACAACAAGAGCAGCAAGCTGATCAGGCCAAGCAGGGCAATGATGATCTCCATGAACAAACTCTCACTGATGAACTGAGCCCTGAGAAGAATGAAGTCTCAGCAGCGTTCAAATTCCGCCTGCTTAAATCTCAATTCCAAACTCACAACTCAGACATCGTAGGCCGCGCGACGCTCGCGGACGCAGTAGTCATTGGCCTCCTCGTCGTCGAGGAAGCGTTCGGTTTTCGGATCGAAGGTCAATTTGCGACCCAAACGCCAGGCGATGGAAGCGGCGTGGCCGGCGACGTGACCGTTGCGGGTGATTCTGGAATTGCAGGCCGTCTTCTTGCGGGACTTCACGCAGTCGACAAATTCGCGCACGTGCTTGATGGGGTCGATTCCGTGCATTTCAGCGGGCCTCTTGAGCCCGAAGAGCTTCTTGTCGCTGCAGACGACCTTGCCGCTGTCGCCAGCCTCGATCCAGCCGTCCTCGCCCTCCAGGCGCACCGGGCAGCTCGACAGACCTTCCTGCCAGTTCCCCTCGCCCTTGAAGCCGGCAATGCGGATTTCCAGGCGGGTGCCGTCGGCATACTTGCCGTAAATGGTGCTGCCATCCGGTTCGAATTCCACCGGGCTGGTGTCGTCCTTGCCCGCGCCCCACTGGCAGATGTCAATGGTATGGGCCCCCCACTCCAGCACCTTCCAACCCGCGCTCAGTTCGTCGTAACCACGCCAGCGACCGCGGCAGTAGGCCCGGTTGTAGGGAATCTCGGGAGAGGGACCGAGCCAGCGGTCCCAGTCGATGACTTCGGGATCCGGCAAGGGTTGGCCGGGCAGCGGTTTCATGCCGAGGGCCGGCTTGATGCTGCCGGCGTGCACCGAGGTGATCTTGCCCAATTTGCCGCTTTGGGCCAGTTGGGCGGCGAAGCGGAAGTTGTCGACGTTGCGGCGCTGGGTGCCGGCCTGAAACACACGCCCGTGCTGGGTCACCGCTTCATCGAGCTCGCGGCTCTCGGCGATGGTCATCGAGCAGGGTTTCTCGCAGTAGATGTCCTTGCCGGCGCGTGCAACCTGCACGGTCGCCGGGGTGTGCCAGCGGTCGCCGGTGGCGATCAGCACCGCATCGATGTCGTCGCGGGCCAGCAGGTCCTCCATCTTGCGGTAGGTCTTGCAGTCCTCGTTGCCATAGCAGCGGTTGGTCAAGCGGCGCACGATTTCAGCCCGCTCCGCCTGCACATCGCAGATGGCCACGAACTGGACGTCATCCTGCTTGTGGAAACATTCGAGCACCTTGCGCCCCCGGGGACCAAGGCCAATGCCTCCAACCACGATGCGGTTGCTGGGAGCGACGTGGCCATCCTTGCCGAGGGCGCTGGAGGGGATGATGGCGGGCATGCCGGCAAAGGCGGCGGCCCCGGCGATGAATTTGCGGCGGTTTGTATTCATGGGGAAAACTCACTGGGATCGGCTGATGATCTACATTCATCCAAGTTCATCCAGAAAAAGATCATCCTTGCCTGATTCCCTGAAAGGACCATGCCAATTTCAGTCCTCCTGGCTTTCATCCCTTTTGGCTATTGATCCGGAATCACCACCCGCAGGGATTTCTCCGCAGTCTCATCCGGAGCTTTGGGTGGCTGCTCAGCCGCTCCCTCACCGGCCATCAGGCGGGCGGCGATTTTCTGCAATTCCTCGCAGGGAATGGCGAAGCTCTCGGCGCGATTGGCGCGGGCGATGTTCATGCCGACGCATTGGCCCTCCAGATTGAGCAAGGGACCGCCAACGCTCTTGCTGTTGCCCAGGATGCTGTGCTGGACCACGCGCGGAAAGTCGCTGCGGCGCGTGGAGAAGTCGCCACTCATCATGTCGTTGCGGCTGGGCTTGGGCATCAACTGCTCCTTGGGCGCCAACTCGACCTCAAAGCTCATGTCCTCATCCCCCCGTTTGATGCCAAGTTCCACGCGGCTGCCCGTGTGGAGTTGCTCGATGATCTCGAGCAATTCCTTGACCTCCTTGACCGACTTGCCATTCGCCGTCAGCACCACGTCCTTCTGCTTCAAGCCGGCATCCTTGGCGCCGCTGTTGGCAGTGACTTTCTGCACCACCAGACCGGCATCCTCCTTCTTGAGCGTGAGGCCGAGCATCAGGCCGCCAGCAGGCGGGATGCGGTGCGGCTTGGCACTGATCACCCCCATGAGCAGGCGGCGACGAAAACGCGAGGTGGCTCCGTTGGTGACGACCCAGGAGCCCAGGGCAAGCTCACTGCTCTCGGCGTATTCCACCGGCTTGAGGTCCTTGGCGTCGATCTTGATCAGGCACACGTCCCACTGCTTGTCGATGCCGAGCAGTTTCACCTCCTTGTAGCGCTTCTTGTCGACCACTACCAAAGGCTTCTTCAGGCGGGTGAATTCGCTGGCCTTGGTCAGGATGTGACCCTCCGGGGAAATGACCACCCCGTAACCGGATTCATCGCGGCCATCCATGATGAGCGCACTGGAAGACTGGAGTACCTGGCGTTGAGGCTCGAAGACGGCCAGCAGTTCCGACCCGGTGCTGCGCTTCGGAGCCTCGAGACTGTATTGGGCCGAGAGCGGAGCATGCGCCATCAGGCTGACAAGAAGGATGGATCTAGCGTTCACCGAGTTCGAATGTGATGGTTTTCTCTTCTTCGCCGCGCTTGAGCTCGAAGGTGATTTCCTCGCCGGCCGACATTTCCCCGAGCAGCTTCTGCAAATCCTCGCGTTTCGAGAGCGGGGCGTCGTTGGCCTTCAGCAGCACATCTCCTTCCTGCAGTCCGGCTTCTTGGGCAGGTGAGCCCTCACCCATGCGGGTGATGACGATACCGCCCCCTTCGTGGGCCTCGGTGGCGATGCCGAGGTAGCCATTGCCCTTGACCGGCCTCTGCGCGAAGGGACCTTCACCGAGGAACTCGCCCCCCATGAGCTGGTCCCAATTGCGCAGGAACTCGTCACTGGGAACGTGCATGTTTTCCTGCAGCACCTGGCCGACCCGCGAGTGGATGCCCACCAGCTTTCCATGGAGATCGAAGAGCGGCCCCCCGGAGTCGCCACCGATCAGGATGCAGTCGGAGTGCAGGGTTGAATTGGAAAGCTTGACGATGCGCCCCAGCCGCACGACCACTCCGCGCGGCTTGTCAAAACCACCGGAGTGACCCAGGGCAAAGACCCAGTCGCCGAGTTGGACGGAATCCTTGTCGTCGATCTCGACATGCGGCCAGTCCTTGCGCTCGGAGTTGACGATCTTGATCAGCGCGGCGTCCGTCTCCGAATCGAGACCCAGGCTGACGGCCTCCGCTTCGGTGCCGTCTTCAAACAGGACCTTGATGTCCTTTTCCACGCCTCCCGACACGTGGGCGGCGGTCATGATCAGACCCTCCGGCGAGACCACCACCCCGCTGCCGCTGCCCTCACCAATTTTGAGGCACACCGTGGCTGCGCGCGCCGCATCCAGATTGTCGTGCACCAATTTCTGGATGAGTCGCAGGTCCTCCAGGCTCTCGGGCACCTTCTGGTCATTGACATAGGGCCGCTCGTCGGCATGCAGCAGCCCCGCGCCCAGGCAGGCACAGGCAAGCAGTCTCGAAAAGAGGCTTTTCATGGATGCAGACATCATATTCATGGTTCAACGCGGCTGGCAACCCACACCTGTCACCGCTCGGCAAGGCGTTTGTAAACCGCGATCCACTCGCGGCCCTCACGGCCCGGGTATGAGCTGAGCGGCACCCAGGATTCAATCCGTTCAAACCAGGGCGAAAAACAGGCATCGATGGAGTCCCGGTCGGCCCCGAATGGCGGGCCCTCCGCCTCCTCGCCCGGGTCGTAGGGAGTCAGGAAAAACACGCCGACCAGATGTCCTCCCGGGGGCAGGCATCGGGCCGCGCTGCGGGCGTAATCGCCGCGACGTGAGGGGTCGATGGCGCAGAAGCAGGTGTGCTCCCAGATGGAGCTCGCCTGGTGGCCCTCGGCAAAGACCGGGTCGAGGAAATCGGCCTGCTCGTAGCGCTCTTCCCCCCGTTCGGGATGGGAGCGTGCCATCTCCAGGGCAAGCGGCGCCAAGTCGATGCCCACGACCTCGAGTCCATGGGCCGCCAGCAGGCGCACGTCGTGACCGGCCCCGCAACCCGGCACCAGCACCTCGCCCCCGCCGAACCATTTGGTCCCGTGGCGCTCGATGAGTTCCGCCAGAGGAGGCGCGGCCTCGCCCTTGTCCCAAGGGGTATCGCCGTCGCGGTAGCGCTGCTGCCAGTCCGTCATGACATTCAATCTCGGATCCAATCCCGGGATTGCAAGGATCAAGCCTGCTTCTAGAGTCGGGGCCATGCCCGCCATCCGCGACTGCCGCTTCACCGCCATCGACTTCGAGTCGGCGGGAGCCGCGCGCGGCAAGACCGATGTCCCAGTGCAGATTGGCATGGCCCGCTGGTCGGTCGATCAGGGCCATCACGATGCGTTCGTTTCCTATCTCGCCACCGACCAAGCGGTGCAGTGGTCGGCGCGCAAGGTCCACGGCATTTCCGACGAGGACCTGGCCGATGCCCCCTCTCTCTTGACCCTCTGGCCGGAATGCAAACGCCGTCTCGCCGGCTCGCTGGTCGTGGCCCATGGCCGCGGCACCGAAAAACGCTTCCTGCGCACCTTTCCCGGCCACGGCTTCGGCCCCTGGGTGGACACCCTGCCCCTCGCCCGCGCCCTGTGGCCGGAGCTGGAAGATCATTCGCTCGGCGCGATCTGCGACCAACTGGAGCTCACCGCCGCCATCCGCAAACTCGTCTCCGGACGCAACTGGCACGACGCGCTCTTTGACGCTGTGGCCTCGCTGGTGCTGCTGGTGCACGTCATCGAACTTCACGATCTCCAGGAGCAATCTTGCGACCTTCTGCTGCGTCCAGACACCTCTGATTGGCACCGTTTGCGACGCCAATGAACATCACTTGCAAACTTGGCTTTCCACGACGACCAAAAGCGTCGAGACTCCCCCACCCGATTTTTGACTTTCCCCGATGAGTTCCCCGTCTCCCAAATCCACCGGTTCCGGCTCCACTGCCATGGATGATTACCTCGAGCAGATCCTCCACCTGATCGAGGACAAGGGATACGCCCGGGCCATCGACATTTCCAAAAACCTCAAGATCTCCCAGGCCAGTGTGACCAACATGCTGCGCCGCCTCGACGCCGAGGGCTTGGTCGTGCACGAGAAATACCGCGGCACCACCCTCACCGACGAGGGCAAGCGCATCGCCCACGCCATCGTCGAGCGCCACGAGACCCTGACCCGCTTCCTTAGCTTCTTCGACATCGATGAGGACACCGTCTACCGCGACGTCGAAGGCATGGAGCACCACGTCTCGCGGCCTTCGCTCAACGTGATCCGCGCCATTGCCGACGAACTGGAAAAGGACCCCAAATTGCTGGCCCGCGTGCGCAAGGCTGCCGAGGCTCTCAAAAAGCCGTCCTGAAGGGCTTGCGCCTTGATTCGTCCGCCCTCCGGTCCATGGTTTCCCCATGCCCGATGCCGAATACGTCCGCGATGCCTTTTCGCGCATTGCCGACCGCTATGTGCTGACCAACCACGTGCTCAGCTGTGGGGTCGACATCTGGTGGCGCAAGCTTGTCGCCGAACGCATCCGTGCTTGGAATCCCGGGCGCCTGCTCGACATCGCCTCGGGCACCGGTGACCTCGCCCTCGAAATCCAGAGCCATTGTCCGGACTGCGAGGTCATCGCCTCGGACTTCTGTGCGGAAATGCTCGAACACGCCTCGCGCCGTGGCGTCCGTCACACCCAGGTGGCCGACGCCCTCAACCTGCCCTACGGGGACGCCTCCTTCGACGTCGCCACCGTGGCCTTCGGCCTGCGCAACATGAGTGACTACCCCGCTGCGCTCAAGGAGATGCGCCGCGTGATCAAACCCGGCGGCCACCTGCTCATCCTCGACTTCTCCATTCCCACCGGGCTGATGAAACTGCCCTACCGCATTTACCTGCATCACGTCCTGCCGCGCATGGCCGGCACCCTCACTGGCCACGGCGACACCTACGAATATCTGGGCGGCTCCATCGAACAATTTCCTTCCGGTGAGAAAATGTGCGCACTGTTGGAGGATTGCGGCTTTGAAAAAGCCAAGGCCAAGGCCCTGACTGGAGGCATCGTCTCGATTTATGAAGCCACCCGCCCTCCCAGGGATGAGGCCACCCGCCCTCCCAGGGACGAGGCCACCCGCCCACCCCAAGACGAAGCCACCCGTTTGGCATGACCGAAACCTCAACCCGTCCAGCGCGCGATGTCGCGCTCGAGCTCGCCCGGACTCTCAAGCAGGCCGGGCACGAGGCACTGTTTGCCGGCGGCTGCGTGCGCGATCGATTGCTCGGGCACGAGCCCAAGGACTACGACATCGCCACCTCGGCCCGACCCGAGGAAGTGCTCAAGCTCTTTCCGGGGGCCAATGAAGTCGGCGCCCATTTCGGGGTGATCATCGTCTTCCACCAGGGCCATCCCATCGAGATCGCCACCTTCCGCACCGACGGCAGCTATCGCGACGGCCGCCGCCCCGACTCGGTCGAATTCTCCACTGCCGAAGAGGACGCCAAGCGCCGCGACTTCACCGTCAATGGCCTCTTCGAAGATCCGGAGACCGGTGAGATCATCGACCACGTCGACGGCCGCAAGGACTTGGAAGCCGGCATCCTGCGCGCCATCGGTGAGCCGAAGAAGCGCTTCCAGGAAGACGCCCTGCGCCTGCTGCGCGCCGTCCGCTTCGCGGCCCATCTCGGTTTCGAGATCGAGGCCCAAACCAAGGCCGCACTCAAGCAACACGCCGCCCTGCTCGCCAAAATTTCACCCGAGCGCATCCGCGACGAGTTCTCGCGCATCCTCACCTCCCCGCGCCGCCGCCAGGGCATCGAGCAACTCGTCGACAGCGGCCTGCTCCAGCACTTCCTGCCCGAGTTCCTCGACACCATCGGCTGCGACCAACCGCCACAATGGCATCCCGAGGGCGACGTCTACGTCCACACCCTCATCATGCTCGACATGCTCGAGGACGATGCCCCGCTCGATCTCTGCCTGGCCGTGCTCATGCACGACATCGGCAAGCCGCCCACCCGCACCATCGACGAGGAGGATGGCCGCATCCGTTTCAACGGCCACGATGCCGTCGGTGCCGAAATGGCGCGCACCATCCTGGGCCGCCTGCGCTATCCCAAGCGCATCATCGAGGCCGTCTGCGCCATGGTGGCGCGCCACATGAAGTTCATGCACGTCCAGGACATGCGCACCGCCAAGCTCAAGCGCTTCATGGCCGAGGACACCTTCCCCAGTGAACTCGAACTCCACCGCGTCGACTGCGCCTCCTCCAACGGCTTCACCGACAACTACGAATTCCTGCTCGCCAAGCGCGAGGAGTTCGACAAGCAACCCCTCATCCCCAAGCCACTGGTCACCGGCCGCGACCTCATCGACCTGGGCCTTTCCCCCGGCCCGCGCTTCAAGCAACTTCTCGAAGCCATCCAGACCGAGCAACTCGAGGGAAGAATCCTTGATCGCGATGCCGCCCTCACCTATCTCAAACACCTTGTTCAGCAGGAAAGCTAACCCAATTTCCCAATTTCCTAATTTCCATCATGCCTACCGTACCCGTCGAACACACCGATCCCGTCAATGCCCAGATCCTGGCCGTCTCCGAAGACCTCGTCGCCGGTTTCCAGCGCAAGCCCTTCCACGTGATTGCCGAGCAGTCCGGCGTGGAACTCGAGACGGTGATCGAGCGCATCCGTGCCATGCTGGAGGCGGGCATCATCCGCCGCGTCCGCCAGACCCTGCTCTCCACCAAACTCGCCCACGGAGCGCTGGTCGCCTGGAAGGTGCCCGAGGAAAAACTCAACGAGGCCTTCGACTTCATGGCCAAGGAGGATCCCTTCTCCGGCCACGTCGTCATTCGTTCCACCGACTCCGAGGTCTCCGGCTCGGACTACCGCCTGTGGACCACCCTCAAGGTGCCTGTCGGTGAATCCCTCGACGAACACTGCCAGGTGCTGATGCGCCTGACCGGCGCCACCGAATACCTGCTCATGCCCGCCAACGGCGTCTTTGCCCTCGGCGTCGGTCACACCCGCCGCAAGGCGCTGGCCCCCGGCGACAAGACCGACACCCCGGCCGTGATGATGACCACCGCCACCGTCGACCTCAACCAGGAGGAATGGGACGTCCTGCTCGCCCTCAAGGAAGAGCTCACTCCCGATGAGATCTGCCCGAACCCTTGGGACAAGCGCGCGGAGATCGCCGGCGTCTCCCTCGAGCGCTTCTGCGAAGTCGCCGAAACCCTCAACGAGAAGAAGGTCATCGGCCGCTTCTCGACCTTTCTTGAACACGTCAAACCCTCCGCCACCGGCAAGCGCGTGACCCGTTTCAACGGTCTCTTCCACTGGGCCGTGCCCAAGGGCCGCGAAGAGGAAGCGGGTGCCGAGGTCGGCCGCCACTACTGCATGACCCACGCCTACTGGCGCGAGGGAGGGCCGCAGTTCGGCAATGTCAACATCATGGGCGTGGTGCACGGCACCGAGAAGGACAAGGTTCTCGCCCACAAGGCCGCCATCGACCAGCACCTCGAGGAGTCCGGCATTCCCGTCAGCTACACCAACGTGTTCTGGGGCGGGCGCTCCGAGATCAAGCCCTCCGAGATTTCACCCAAGGTCTATGAGGAGTGGCACCAGAAGCACGCCCAGTCCTGAGGCCCGGGACCCGAATCAAATCCAATCCACCGACAGTGGGCAGATGGTGAACCATGACTGCTGAAGTCAGCGGACCCATTCGGGAATTTTGCACCTGACTCATTGCGCCATGATTTTCCGTGCCATTCCGGCTGCAAGGTGATGGAATGAACCAAACCCATGCAAGCAACCCTGCTCCCACCCCGCAGTCAGGCCCACTGCACTCCCATTACCTCCAATCGCTCCCTCGGCGACTGCCTGATCGCCAACATCCCCATCAAGAAGCTGTTCTCCACCGAGTTGTCGCGTGCGGGCATGCAGCTGGTGGATCCGGAAGGGGCCTGCGAACGCACCCTGCGCATCCCCATCGACAACTGGATCGAGCTCGGAGCCCTTCTCATGCTCGCCCGCAACGAGGGCAGCACCTGCCTCCTCGACGAGGACGGCGCCCTGCTCGCCTGGAAGGGCAAGGAGGACCCCGGCGAATGTGAGGAGAAAATCACCACCAACGCCGACTGTTTTGCCATCCGCTACCCCTGGGATTTCCTGAAAATGAACGAGGAAATCCTCTCCATGATGGACGAGTCCTCACTCAAGGGCGAGATCAGCAAGGCCACCCACATCGATGGCGTGGTTCGCATCGCCGAGGGCACTCGCATCCTGCCGGGGACGGTGATCGAGGGTCCAGTCGTGATCGGCCCCAACTGCACGATTGGTCCCAACGCCTACATCCACGGCGCCACCTCGATTGCCGCCGATTGCCACATCGGCCATGGTGCCGAGATCGGGAACTCCATCATCTACGACAAGACCTCCATTGGTGCGCAATGCTCCATCGACAACTCCGTGATCGGCCACAACGTCACTCTCGGCGCGGGCACCTGCACGCAAACCCATCGCCACGACGGGCGCCTCCACACCTCCCTCATCGAGGGCGAGGAAGTCACCACCGGCCGCTACAAGCTCGGCGCCATGATCGGTGACGGCGTGCGCACGGGAGTCAACACCTCGCTGCAGGCCGGCATCAAGGTCGGCGTTGCCCGCACCACCGGTCCAGGAGCCGTCGTCGACAAGGACATGATGTGACGAAATTGTCACCTCCCCACCGTTCACGGCACCCTTTGTGCTTCAGAACATCCCTGCAATGCAACGCATTCTGATTGTCGAGGACGATGAGGACATCGCGGAGCTAATCTCCTTCAACCTCACCCGCAAGGGTCATGAATCCATCAAGGCCTTCGACGGGCTCGCCGGCGTCGAGATGGCCCGCGAGCACCAGCCCGACCTGGTGATCCTCGACCTCATGCTTCCCGGCCAGGACGGCTACCAGGTTCTCAAGGATCTGCGCCGCGATTCGCGCACCCGCTCCATTCCCATCCTCATGCTGACGGCCCGCTCCCAGACCGAGGACCGCATCCGTGGCCTCGAGGCGGGGGCTGACGACTACCTGACCAAGCCCTTCAGCACCAAGGAGCTCCTGCTGCGGGTCAGTGCCATCCTCAAGCGCGTGCAGGCCAGTCCCGGATCGGTCAGCTTCAAGCACGGCCCCTTTCACTTCGACAAGAACTCGCAGCTCTTCTACCTCGACAATGAGCCGGTCGAGCTGACCTCCACCGAGTTCAAACTGCTGCTCTACCTCTGCGAACGGGCGGGCAACACGCAGGACCGCAACCAGTTGCTCGCCGACATCTGGGGCTACAGCGACGCCGCCCAGAGCCGCACGCTGGACACCCACATGAAGCGGCTGCGCCAGAAGCTCGGCGACCATGGATCGCTGGTTGAGACGGTCCGGGGAATCGGATACCGTGTCCCCAAGCGCACCGAATGACCGACCCCATCACCATCGTCGCAGGCATCGCCATCGCCACGGCAATCGCCTTGTATGCGGCCTTCAACCGGGTGAGCCGGGAGCGCCGTGAACTCCGGGACAAGCTGGAAAATTTCCGACTCCTGCACGAGAGAAAGCTCCAGCTGGTCTTCAACGAGCGCGACGGCCTGCTCGATGCCCTCAGTGACGTCTTCATCATCATCGATGAATCCCACTCCATCAGTTACGCCAACTCGGCGGCCCATCGCTTGCTGCAGTCCAGGAAACTTACTGACCGGCACGTCCGCGAGGTCTTTACGGATCCCCGCCTCAGGAAGGCCATTGACGAATGCCTCGCGGCGCGTGGTCCGCATCAACTGCAGCTCACCCTGCCCCTGCACAACACCCATGCAGATGACACGGAAGGCAGGACCCTCCAAACCTGGGAAATCGACTCCACCCCCATGGTCACTGCCGAAGGGGTCTCGCCTGCCACCCGCGTGGTCATGCGCGATGTGACCCTGCAGCACCAGACCGAGCAAATCCGCAAGGACTTCGTCGCCAATGCCTCGCACGAACTGCGCACGCCCATGTCCATCATCCACGGCTACCTTGAGAACCTGCTTGATGACGACCTGCTCGAGGACCCGGAAATGAGCCGCAAGTTCCTCGGCATCATGCGCAAGCACTCCGACCGGATGACCCGCATCATTGAGGACATGCTGGTGATCTCCCGCCTCGAGTCCGGCGAAGAGGGCTCGCTCAGGATCGAACCCTTCAAGCTCTCCGACTGCCTGCAGGACATCCTCGAGCGCCTCGAATCCCTGATCCGTGCCCAGCAGGTTGAAGTGGAGCTCGACCTCGACCCCACCGACCTCGAGCTCAGGGGCGACCGCTTCTACTGGACCCAGGCCCTCTTCAACCTCATCGAAAACGCCATCAAGCAGAACCCCCGCCCGGGCCTGGAAATCCGGATTGGCTGCTGCGTGGAGGGCGACCAGGCCCAGATCTGGGTCGTCGACAAGGGCATCGGCATCCCCAGCGCCGACCTGCCCTACATCTTCCGCCGCTTCTACCGGGTCGACAAGCAGCACCACAACAGCGAGATCAAGGGCACCGGCCTCGGACTTTCCATCGTCAAACGCGCCATCGAGGCCCACCAGGGCAGCATTGAGGCAAGCTCCACACCCGGCATCGAAACCCGCTTTCTGATCCGCGTCCCTCTGGCAGGACCGCAGGGCCCGGAATTGGCTGTGGAGCCCGGTCCGACGGAGACCGAGGCCGGTTGAGGCCCCCGATTTTCCTCGATTTTCCCTATTGCAAAACCGCTCAATCGTGGTTTTAGTCGCGCCCCGTCAGCGGGGCCATCCCGCTCTCTTCAAGGCCACCGCGCCCTCAAGAGCCTCATAGTGTAATGGTAGCACCCCGGATTTTGATTCCGTTAGTCTAGGTTCGAATCCTAGTGAGGCTATTTCCTCCACTCCTGTAGCGGCGGCCTCGGCGACCTCGGCGGTCTCCGCAGTCGATGACCGTCGAAGGCTTTCTAGCCCGGATATTTCATGATTCTCGTGGGCGAGGCGCAGGAATTCTCGATCTTGCCAAGGCCAACGCTGAAAACGCAGTTCGGGCTGAGTTGACACTCTGTCCAACTGCGTTTTCAAGGAGAACGCAGGCAACATCGGGAAGGACATGCCGCAGACCGAGGTTTCATGAAATTTCCGGGCTAGCCGCAGTCGTGAATGCTGGCTTCGCCAGCAAATGCTCGATGGAGACGGGCCGCCTGCTTTGCAGGATGATTTCCAACGGTCATCGACCGCCGCTGCAAGCTTGCAGCTTGAATGCTTAAGGTTTATTGATTATTAAATCGACTCTCCGGCCCGTTGAGCCGCAGCCACGCCATGCCCAAACGCCGTGCGCCATCTCCCGTCTCCCGCAAGCCGAGCAATCAGCGACGCAAGCGCAGCTCCATTTCGGAGGCGATCCGGCGCGCCAACCGCCGGGCCCACGAAAAGGCCAACCGCCGCGGCAGCCGGCGCCAGCTCAAGTCGGTACGCGCCGCCATCGCCGCCACCGACCACGAGGTCATTGATGCCGGCTCCTTGAGCCTGCGCATCCTGCGCTGGCTGATTGGCCTCCTGCTGCTGCCTGCCTGCTGGGTCACCACCTGGACCTTCCTCGCCCACTTTTCAGACGCCACCCTCCACCGCGGCTTCTGGCAAACACCTGCCTTCTGGTACTTCGTCACCGGCGCGCTGCTGACCGCCGGCTGGCTCGGCTCGGGGCTCTTGCGAAACTTCTTTCTCTACCTCTACGTGCTCGGCCACGAACTGACCCACGCCATCTTCGTGCTGCTCTTCCGCGGCCGCGTCTCCGGCATCCATGTCAGCAGCAGCGGGGGCTACATCACCACCAACAAGACCAACCTGGTCATCGCGCTCTCGCCCTACTTCGTGCCCTTCTGGTCCCTGGTGGTCGGCGCGCTCTTTGTCGCCGCCAGGCTCATCTGGCAGGTGGATGGCTATTGGAACCTCGCCTTCTATGCGCTCATCGGCAGCTCCTGGAGTTTTCACATGCTCTGGACCCTGTGGATGATTCCGCGCGACCAGCCCGACCTGCGCGAAAACGGAACCTTCCTCTCGCTGGTCGTCATCTACCTCGCCAACCTGCTCTTACTGGTGATGCTGCTCTGCGCCGCCCATGCATCGCCCCTGGCCTCGGCCCGGGAGTTCGGCATGGACTGGTCGCGAAACGCCATTCTCTTCGGCGACGCCACCCTGCGCTGGCTGCATGACATCGCCGATTCTCTGCGCGGCCAGATCCGGCTCTGATCCCACATTCAAACAGGGCCTTCGGATTTTCCAGATTGCATGAAGTAGGATCGCCTGCAAATGGTCAAGCGAAGCGCTTGCCAAGTCGTCCCGATGATCGATCTCGATTCCAACGCCACCACCCGCCTCGCACCCGAGGTGATGGACGCCATGCTGCCCTGGCTGCGGGACCAGCACGCCAATCCCTCGGGGGCCTATGGCGCGGCCAAGCGCGCGCGCCAGGCCATCGAGCAGGCCCGCTCCCAGGTGGCCGAATTGCTGGGAGCACGCCCCGAGGAAATCGTCTTCACCAGTGGCGGCACCGAAAGCGTGAATGCCGCCCTCCACTCCCTGCACACCCTCACCGGCGAGGGCGAGATCCTCGTCAGCGCCATCGAACACAGTGCCGTGCTGCGCTTCGTCGATGCCCTGCCCCGCCAGACCCGACGTCTTGGCGTGGATGCCGGTGGCCGCGTCGAGCTCGATGAAATGCGCGAGGCCAGCGGCGGCGCGGCCTTCATCTCATTGATGGCCGCCAACAACGAGGTCGGCACCATCCAGCCCCTGAACGAAGCCATTGCCATCGCCCGCGAGGCCGGCATCCCCATCCACAGCGACGCCACCCAGGCCATCGGCAAGATCCCCTTCACCATCGAGGACCATCCCGCCGACCTGATCTCGCTCTCCGCCCACAAGTTCCACGGACCCAAGGGCATCGGTGCCCTCTACGTCCGCCAGGGCCTGGACTTCAAGCCGCTGCTCCACGGCGGCGGACAGGAAAAGGGACGGCGCAGTGGCACCGAAAACACCGCCGCCATCGTCGCCATGGGCGTGGCGGCCGAGTTGGCCCGCAGGGAACTCGAAAACGACCTGAGCCAGCGCCTCGGCCAACTGCGAGACCGCTTCGAAGAGCAGGTTCTCGAGTCTCTCACCGGGGTGCAGCGCAATGGGAGCCTCCAGCACCGCCTCCCCAACACCTCCCATCTTTCCTTCAAAGGCTGCGAGGCGGAGGGGCTCATCATCCTGCTCGATGAATTCGGCGTCCAATGCTCCGCCGGATCCGCCTGCATGACCGGCAAGCGGGAGCCCTCGCATGTGCAGATGGCCATGGGCATCGATCCGGCCACTGCCAAGAGCAGCCTCAGGTTCAGCTTCTCGCGTTTGAACGCGCAGCAGGATGCCGATGACGCCGCCAAGGCGCTGGTGCGAGCCGTTGAAAAACTGCGCGGCATTCAGGGATCCGGCACGGGCCCTGTGGTCATCTATGGCAGCTGATGCCGTGCAGACACGGGCTTGCTTGCCGCCCGGAGCCTTGGCCTGGAAACTCGAAAGGAAAGCGGGATGATCGACTTGTCCTGAGCCCGACTCACTCCTGCGTGCCGGCCTCTTTCTTCTTCAGGGCCTCGCGGTCCTTGATCGCGCTGATTCCCTTCTTGGCACGCTCGTTCACTTGGGGATCCCCGTCAGACACGAACTTCTGCACGAGAGGCTTGCGCCAGGCTGTGCTCCAGGGTTCCCCGTCCCAGAGGGGAACCAGGGTATTGATGAACTTGAGCTTCTCGCGGCTGGTGGTGGCCTCCTGCATGATCTTGGTCCACACCTCCTTCGCCTTGGCCTCGTCCTCCATCACGAACTCCTGCTGGGCGAGTTTCAACAGGGCATCGAAGGCACTTTCCCGAAAAGCCGGATCGGCCACGCCACTGAGATAGCCGAGCAAGACGTCAATCGCGCGGGCGTCCTGCCATTCTCCGAGTGCCGAGCTGGCAGCAAGACGCGTTTTGTTCTCTTCGCTGCCAAGCGCCTCCTTGATCTTGTCGAGGGCACCATCGGTGCTGCAATGGCCCAGCAAGCGGATGAGTGCGTGGCGGGTCTTGGCATCCTTGGCTTTGGAATAGGATGAGATGATCTTTCTCGTCAGGCCGTCGCGCACCGGAGTGCGGTCAATGATGTCGGCGATCACGCGCTCGGCCTGGGTGCGCACTTGCTGGGGCGCATCGCTGGTGATGATGTCGAGCAGTGCGTTGGCGTTGACCTGCTCGGCAATTCCCATGCAGGCCTTGAGTGCGGCGACTCCCGCTTTCGCATCAGGGGCTGCGGCGGCGTATTTCACCAGGGTGGAAACCATTTCGGGGTTGCCCCTGCGCTTGAGCACTTCCGTGAACAGGTTGTCCCGGACTTCATCCTTCAGGGCCGTTTCCGTGGCGTGCTTGAAGATCGTGGTGCTGAAATTGGTGCCATCCTCCGACTTGGCCTTGTAGAGCGCGTTGTAATACTGTTCCCGGTTTTCCATCTTCCCGCCATAGGAGACCGTGTCCAGGAGGAGTTTGAGTTCACCGAGGGTCATCGGCACCTCTTCCACGCTTTCATCCTTCGCCTTGTTGATCAGCTCGTTGAGGATCTCGTTCCTCTTGTTCTTGTTGCTGCGGTTGAGCAGCATGATTCCCGACACCACCACCAGGATGCCAAGCAGCACTGCGATCATGCCCTTCATGGCGCCCGACATCGGTTTCTTCTCGGGCTTGGCGAAGGGAATCGTCTGGGTGGTTTGCGAGCTGGCCATGTCAACACCCTGCGTGGTGTGGGCCTGGGGCTGGGTGCCGGCTCCCTGGGTCGGATGCATCAGGGAATGCCCTCCCAGGGTGCGGGGTTGCACGGGCACTGCGGCAGCGGCGGGCACGGACTCATCTTCAAACTTCTCTTCGGGCTCCTCGTAGGAGGCCATCATCTCGACACTGGTCGTGATGTCGGGAGGCAGGATGGGCTTGCCCTCCACCGGGGGTGGAGCATCCGGATCTGCGGCAGCTTCCTGGCCGGGAATGATGAGCTTGGGGCCGGCCTTGGGCTTGGTGCCCGTACTCATCTCCGGATCGGTGTCCGAGCGGCAGTTCTTGAGGAACACCGCGAGCGCCTCGCGCGAACTTTGCGGCCGATCGGCCGGGTCGCGGTTGATCAGCCACATCACCCAGTCGCAAACCCAGATCGGAATGCCGGCGCGGATCTCCTGGATGGGCACGACCTCGTGGTTGAGGTGGGCCTCCATCACTTCATTGCCATCGTCCCCGCTGAAGGGGTATTTGCCGGTCAGGCACTGGTAGTACACGCAGCCCATCGAGTAGAGGTCGGAGCGGGCGTCGAGAATCTCGCGCTCGAATTGCTCGGGCGGCATGAAGAAGATCGAACCAAAGACGGTCTCGAGCTGTTCGATTTCCTCCTTGGACTGGTTCTGGGCCAGCACCGCCAGACCGAAGTCCACGATCTTGATCTGGAACTTGCCGGAAGGCAGCCAGGTCATCATGATGTTGGGCGGCTTGATATCACTGTGGATCATGTCCAGCTCCTGCGCCGCGATGAGTGCTTCCTGGGTCTGCATCGCCAACTCGCGGAAGTCTTCCCACACCAGGGCGTGCTCCTCGATGATGTCGTCGAGCGTCTTGCCGTTGATCAGCTCCATCACCACATAGGGGCCGTCCTCGTCTTGGCCGACGTCATAGACTGTAACGATGTGCGGATGCTGCAGCGAGGCCAGGGCACCCGCCTCCGAGGCAAGCTGCTTGGTGGCCTCCTCCTGGATGGAAGGATCCTCCTCACTGGTCATGATCCGCTTGATCGCGACCTCGCGTTTCATCTTCATGTCGAAGCCGCGGTACACCGTACCGAGACCCCCATGGCCGATTTTTCCGCGAATTTCGTAACGGTCCTCCATCTTTAGGCTCTTTGAGCGTTTGCAGATTGCGCTCTCCGCCACCGTGCGACAACCCCAAAAGCAGTCTTTTTCCGCCCTCAGTGGCACTCTGTCCAACTGCGTTTTCGAGGAGAACGCAGGCAAGCTCGGGAAGGACAAGCCGCAGCCCGAGGTTTCATGAACGATTCGGGCGGGGGCCCTCTATCAACCTGCTGCCTTGGCCAACTTCTCCCTTCGATAATGGCTAGGCGATTGCCCCACGATCCGGGCAAAACTGCGGTTGAACTGGGAGAGCGACTGGTAGCCCACCAGGAAGGCGATTTCCGAGATCCGCTCCTCCGGTTTCAGGAGTTCGCGCTTGGCCCAGTCGATGCGGCAGCGGTTGACGTAGTCGGTGAGCGTCAAGCCCGAGGAATCCTTGAAAAGGCGGCAGAAATGGGACTCGCTGAGCCCCGCCTGACGGGCGACCTCACCCAGCGGCAGAGGCTGGTCCAGATTGGCGTGGATGTACTTCTTTGCCTTGGCGATGGCCGCCGGCTCACTGCCCTCCTCGATAATGGTCAGCGACTCCGCATGCTGGCTGAGCTGCTCGGCAAAGGTCTCGAGCAAGAGCACCATGCTCTGGTAGCGCTCGGGCTCGACGTGGCGGGTCTGCAAATAGGCCTTTTTGAGCCGGTTTTGCTGGGTCTTGTTGAGCGTCTTGCGGCCCATCAGGTCCAGAATCTTCTCGAACTGCTTTTCGTCTGGCGTGCGGCTGAAGACCTGACCGGTCTTGAGGTAGCCGATCACCGCTGCTCCCAGTTTGACCGGGACTGCCGTGGCGCGCAGGCCGGCAAAGCAGTGGCAGCTCGACGGCCCCTTGACCTCGGCCTCCTTCATCAGCCGGCGATTGGTATCCACGCAGGCCGCGCAGGCCGCCTCGCAGAGGTTGAGTGCCTCGCAGAATGGGCTGCGGTTGACATTCTGGTCATCGAGGCACCAACCGTCGGGGTCGGAGTCCACGATGCGCAGCGGCAGGCCGGTGGCCGTGCGAAAGGCATCCTGGTAGATCCGGTAGCGCTCCGAGGACGCAATGCGCTTGAGAAGCTGGGTCTCGAACTCTTTTTGAGGCTGGGATTCCATTCGGTGGCGGGGGGCAATGGCCTTGAAACAGACTACGACCCGACCCACCCAAGATCAAGCAAGACGCGAGAAGATTCCCTGACGCCCCGGCCTCAGCACCTGCACCACCAGCAGAATGGAAATCACCGAACTGATGGGCATCAGCACCGCCGCCAGCAAGGGGCTCATGTGGCCAGCCATCGCCACCGCCACCGTCACCGCATTGTAGATCAGGGCAAAGGCGAAGGCCGCGCGCACCGCCATGGCCCGCGAGCGGGCGACTTCCAGCAGGCCGGCGATGAATTCCAGGCCCGAACCCAGGGTGAAGAAATCCGCCTTGGCCTCCAATAGGCTGCGATCCACCACCGGCGTTCCCGTCACCCAGGCCGCGTCAAAGGCCAGGGAGTCGTTGGCCCCATCGCCCAGAAAGAGTGTGTCGGAGCGGTCCAGAGCTTTCACCTCGCGCGCCTTGTCCTCGGGGCTGAGGCCGCCGTGGGCACAAGCGTTTTCGATTTCGAGTGCCGCCGCCATCTTCGCCACCTTCTCGGGATGATCCCCCGAGAGGATGTGGATCGCAAAGCCGCGCCGCTTGAGCCACTCGACCAGTCCCCG
Organism: Akkermansiaceae bacterium; assembly: GCA_033722655.1. Taxonomy (GTDB): domain Bacteria; phylum Verrucomicrobiota; class Verrucomicrobiia; order Verrucomicrobiales; family Akkermansiaceae; genus Luteolibacter. The sequence continues at coordinate 24,317 of JAWVYP010000003.1, forward strand.
GGTTCCCGGCCGCAGCGACTCGCGGAAGCGGAAGCTGGCCCGCACTTCGCTGGCTTGGCGCAATTCGGTTTCCGGCGAGGTCTCCTCCAGGGCCAGCCCCGGCACCCAGCCACCCCGCCCCAGGCTCCATTCGCCCCAGACCACACCCAGCCCCGGATGCTCCACCACTTCCTGCTGGGTGGCCGACTTCCGGGCCAACAAGGCCTGGCCCCGACCGCCGAGGGCCTCCAACAGGGCCCGGGACACCGGATGCAGCGAACCCTGGGTCAGTCTGGCGAGAGCCAGGGCCTGCTCGTCACTGAGCGAGCTCACCGCCTCCGGATCTCCCAGCACCGGCCGCTCCAAAGTCAGGGTGCCCGTCTTGTCGAAAATCAACTGCCGCACCTGGCGCAGTCGCGACCACAGCGAGCCACTGCGCACAAACACGCCGTGTCGCTCCATTGCGGAGGCAGCCAGATCGTCGGCCAAGGGAATGGCCAGGCCCAGCGCACAGGGACAGGACACCACGAAGATGGAAATCATCGCCTGCAATCCCGTCAGCGAGTCGCCATTCGCCATCCACGCAATGGCCGTGCCCACCCCCAGCGCAATCACCACCAGCAGGTAGATTCGGAGGATTTTCTCCAGCAGGGGGCTGCCGCGCTCGCCGAGATCATTGGCCGTCAACTTGCAAAGCAGCGAGCCCGCCCAGTCTTCCGCCGCCTCCACCACCACCGGCTGGCGGCTGAGGAGGATGGCCCCACCCGGCAGGCGGCTGCCCGCCTCGTGGCGCACCGGATCCGCTTCGCCGTGGATCCACTCCAGCGAAAAGTCCGCCGCCCCCTCACTGAGCACCCCGCTCACCGGCAGGGCGTGGCCGGGCTCGAGCCGAAAGCGCATCCCGGGTTGCAGGGCAGCCCGCCCGATGCGCTCGCCCTCGGCGCTCACCAGCACTTCCGGCACCGGCTGCTGGCGGCTGAGTCGACGCCGGTTGCGATCCACCGCCGTCGTCTGCAGGGTGCGACCGGCCAGCATCAGGAAGACGAAGACCGAGACAAAGTCGAAGTACATCAGCTTCTCGCTGCCCATGGCCCAACCCACCAGCGAGCCCGCGTAGGCTGCCAGCAAACCCAAGGCGATCGGCAGGTCGATGTGCAGGGATCGTGCGCAAGCCGCCCTCCAGGCCCGTTCGATGAAATAGCCGCCACCCACCAGCATGGAAAGAGTCGCCGAGAGCAGGGCGATCATGCGAAACAGCCCCGCAAACTCGAAGTCCTCGGGCATCCCCAAGTACCACGGGAGGGAAAAGCCCATCGTGTTGAGCGCAAAGGCGCCGCAAAGCCCGAGCCGCGCAATCAGTCGCCGCCGCTCGTGATCGCCCCTCCCCGCCGAGGGCGGGCAGGCCACGTAACCGAACTGGCAGAGCTCGCGCAGGAATGCTTCCAGCTCGCATTCGCCCACACTCCACTCCAGCTGCATGCGTCCCTGTGAGGGATTGGCCACCGCCCGCACGCTGCCCTCACGCCGCTCAAAGAGTTTCTCGATCAGCCACACGCAACCCACGCAGGAAATGCCTTCCAGTCCGAGCACCAGTCGCGCCACCCCACCTTTGGCCTCCCCTTCCGCCGACTCCACCATCGGGCCCAACCAGCCAAAGTCGTGCTCCTCGAAGGGTCGGCTGCGCACCGGCGTCACCGCCAGTCCCTGCTTCAGATCGTAGAACTGCGCAAAGCCCTGCGAGTCGATCAGCTCCGCCACATACTCACAGCCCTTGCAGCAAAATCGCTCCAGCCCCCTGCGCGGGGAGAACTCGGTGCCGCAATGGCTGCAGTGGGTCATGGGGATGAATGTCGTTCAAGCGACATTCGGGCACTACGCACAATCCGTGATTTCACGCGCATCTGTAGCGGCGGTCTATGACCGTCGACCACCGCCGACCACCGCCGACCACCGTCTGAGCATCTTACC
>JAWVYP010000004.1:0-26118 GCA_033722655.1 Akkermansiaceae bacterium
ATGGTTTCGCAGCCTTCGATGCTTTGCGCGATGTGATTAGATGTTAGACCTGCTGGCAATCGCCGGCAGGCAGTATTTTTGATTTTCACATGTGTCAAGTGTCGCCGGCATCTGGCTCATGGAAAAATCTATCACGCCTGTTACACAAAGAGCCCCAGCCTCTATCGGTTCACCATTGTTGATTGCGAAAGGGGGCAGTCCTGAATGGCACCTTTAAGACATCGGTGCGCCCACCGAATATATTGGGGGGGACAGACAAAGAACACCCGTCCGCTGCCGGGCTTGAGTCTGGAAAATTCGGACCCGCTGTAGAGAAGCACATCATCCTGACGCTTCTGCAAACCCTCGGGCAGGGCCTCCAGTTTGGAATCCGCGCCATACATGTTGGACTGCCCCCCCAGAATGAAGACCTTGTAGTGCTCGGCGTGAGCGACGAGGGGTGCGAGGAAGGCAAAGGCAAGCACGGCGTGGCCGAGAGTGGATTTCATGGTCGGGGAGGATGGGGATTATGGGAGTGAATGTGGATGCCCCTGTCTGCAGGTGCATTAAAAAACGCAGCTTGTGTGTCCGCGTCCATGGTCACGGATGCATGGCATTGACCGGTGACGGCCAGCTAGCCACCGGCCCGCCTCGATGAGCGCGATCGCCTTTTCAGCGAAGCGCTTGCCGAGGGTCTTGTAGCCCTGGGCGTTGAATAGAGGGACAAATAGTGGAGGCCGGCATCAGGTCTGCAACTGACTGACGATCATTGGCCGTTTTCTGAAATCGTGCTCTGAATCACCTCACGCCAGGTTGAGCACCGCACGCCCGGCATTGGGGACACAAGGCCCGGAGGTCCGCTTGTAGCGGCCACCGCCTCACCGGCCTCGGAGAAGGCCGCTATCCGCGTGGATCCAGCGCAGCGAGATCACAAACTTGGGCTCGTTCCTCGCTCCAAGCTATGTATGTCCCCGGGTGGTGGGAGCGGGGAGCAATCTGCATTCCCCCTTTCCGGATGTTGCGACTCCATGTAAAAAAGCAGCAAGGCAAGCCTCAGCGAGATCCATGTCTTCCTCCTCTCAACCACCAAAACCAACCAAAAGCGCACCCAGCCGACTGCGTCTCAAATCCCGACTGGGAAAGTACCGCATCGAGGCCCGGCTGATGGAAGGCAACTACTCGAATGTCTACCGCGCATTCGATACCATCGAAGGACACCCCATCGCCCTCAAGATCCCCCACCCCCATCTTGCCGACGAAGCCTTTCTCAGCGATTTCCGCAAGGAAGCCCGTCTGGGATCACGGATCCAGCACCCGAATATCCTGAGCCTGAAGGACGCGAGTATCATTGAGGACCACTTTGTCATGGCTTACCCGCTGGGGGAGGAAAGCCTGGCCGACCGACTCTCCCGACGCATCTCCAGCTACAACTTGGAACTCTTCATCGAACAGTGTCTCGAAGCGCTCGCGGAACTCCATCAGCACCGCATCATCCACTGCGACATCAAGCCGGAGAACTTCATCCTCTTCCCCGGGCCGGTCGTGAAGCTCGCCGACTTTGGCATCGCCCGACTCGCCGCCAGGACGATCAAGGCCTCCGGTTCCGGCACCCTCGGCTACATGGCACCCGAACAAGCCATGGGCAAACCCTCTTTGCGCTCAGACGTCTTTGCCATGGGCCTGCTGCTCTACAAAATGATCACCGGCCACGTCCCCGAGTATCCCTTCAAATGGCCGCCGTCCGGGCATGAAAAGCTGCGCCGCAAAGCCCACCCCGCTTTCATCACCCTGCTACGCAAGTGCCTGGAACCGGAACCGCGACGCCGCTTCACCAATGCCCAGGCGCTCCACAAGGCTTACCTGAATCTCCCCGCGACCGCCTTGCGCTAACCCGAAGGACACGGGATTACTGAGAGTTCCAAAACCGACTCACCTGCATCAAAACTCAATTGACTCTGCAATGGCCCTTCGTGGATTGATTTCCGCATGATGAAGCTGTTTGGGACTCGTCAGTAAGGCCTGCATCGTTGAAGTCACGCATCTTCATCCATCCGTGCAATCCGTAAAAATCCGTATGATCCGTGGTCAATGAAGCCCGCAACTCACCCGTGGCCAAGTTGGCTCATGCTTTATTTCGTGGCATACTGCCCTAACCCTTTTCACGCGTGACTCCGTCTTCCCAGGATTCGGCCAAGATGCCCAGCCCCACTCTCTTGCTCGAGTCCGAGCTCGACCGACCACTCACCGTCGCTCTGCCGAAAGGAAAGGCCGTTCTGTTCTCGCGGCCACATCCCACTCGCCAATCCCCCAACCAGGACGCTGCCGCCATCATCCCCGCGAGTTCAGAGCAAAGCCTGCTCATCGTTGCCGACGGCATGGGCGGCACCCGCCAGGGAGGCGAAGCCGCTGCCACCGTGATCCACCAGCTCTCCAAGCAACTGCCCTTGGAGTCGGACGGCCAACAACTGCGCACCGCCATCCTCAACGGAATCGAAGAAGCCAACCGCCAAATCCTCTCCAATTTCCCCGGATCTGGCTCCACCCTCGCCGCGGTCGAAATCCATGCCACCACCATCCGCCCCTATCACATCGGTGACACGGAGATTCTCGTCGTGGGTCAGCGCGGAAAACTCAAATTCCAGAGCATTTCACACTCGCTCGTTGGCATGGGCGTTGAAGCCGGCCTGATCGATGAAGAAGAGGCGCTGCATCACGATGAGCGCCACATCATCCTCAACGCCATCGGCTCCATCGATATGCGCATCGAGCTCGGGGCTCCACTCCAACTCGACCGCCACGACACTCTGCTACTCGCCAGCGACGGACTCACCGACAATCTCAGCCTCGATGAAATCATCGAGATCATCCGCAAGGGCCCCTTGAGTGAAGGCGTGCACGAACTCGCCTCGCTCGCATCCAGGCGCATGGCCGAATCCGGATCGGGCCAGGATTCGGGTCACCCCTCCAAACCCGACGACCTTACCCTACTGGCGTATCGTCGTACGAGTTGAGAATTGTTGAATGGGCTCAGTCCTGAATGGCACTGGATTCGGAACCATTTCATTGATCATCCACGCCATCCACGGATCCGTGTCATACGACAACATCCGTGTCATCCGCGGTAGGCAGGGCTCCTCAGCCCACCGATTTCTGTCAACTGGTGCCTAGAGCATTTTGCGCAAAAGTTGGCGCATGCAAGGAGGATCGATTCGCCGAAGAATGCTCGAATCTATCGAAGGACGAATTTTGGCAGGGACGCATCTCCGAGGCGTCCGGAAGCGCATAGGCCATTGGATTCACGGCGGGCTCTGCAGCTGGACTGGAAATGACATAGCCTGCGAAGTTCCGGTCATCTCGGAGAGATGACCCTGCCATTATAAGACTACCTGATCGCAAAATGCCCTAGCCCGGATCGTTCATGATTCTCGTGGGCGAGGCGCAGGAATGCTCGATCTTGCCAAGGCCGACGCTGAAAACGCGGTTCGGACTGAGTTGGCACTCTGTCCAACTGCGTTTTCAAGGAGAACGCAGTCAACATCGGCCAGGACAAGCCGCAGACCGAGGTTTCATGAAATATTCGGGTTGACCCCTGCCATTCGGATCAGCCCACTCCATCGGACATCCAGCTTAGGAACCGTCATTTTGGGGCGACCACCCCTCATGCCACCCTTTCACCCTTTTAGTCTCTGCGGCGGCGACGCAATAGTGCCAAGCCGCCAAGGCCGACGAGGAGAGCAACTGAAGGTTCTGGGATCGCTTCATATCCGACCCCATCGTACCAGGTCCGCTGGAGGTTGCCAGCTCCCTGCTGCTCAATCAGCACGTCGATGGTTGAACCGCCGGAGACAGTGGCTTGGCCCAGGTTTACGCCGTACATCACGCGAGCGGACTCTGTTGTTAGCACCGAGGTCGTGAAACTGAGGGTGCTCGTGGCGACCGGGGCCGTTGTGTTGCCATCGCCGTCAAAGCTGTAGGTGACGAGAGGATTGCCTGAAAGGCCCGCGGTGATTTCCCATTGGTTACTATCGGCTGCGTCCCAAAAGAAGACCCATACATCGTAAGTTCCATCACTCAAGCCGCTGATTTGGGTGGTTAGCGGGGGATCACTTGGCGACGAAAAGCTTGCGCCCTGGAGAACAGTGGAACCGTTTGCGACATCGTTCCGATAACCCCAGAGACCATCGTCTGTTGTAGCTGAACCGGATACATACCAACTGGTATTCACTGACCCCGTGGCCGTATCAAAGGTATTGGTGGTGGGATCCGCATCGACGTACGTGATCGCAGCGTTCGCTGCTCCAGTAGCAAGCAAAGAGAGCAAAGCAATGAGGTGTCGCGGCATGGATTTCATCATTATGGAGAATGCTCAGACTACCCCTCCGCCGCCAAAGCGTCAAACTCTTTCCCGGCCAATCATTCCGTGATCTGCGACTCTCGTGGTGTCAGCCCTTGAATAAGGGCCGGCAGCCCCACTTGCGATGCCTATGGCGCTCAATCTGGCTGTGAAAGGGGTCGGTCCTGATGTGGGTGAGAGGGGTCCGTGTGGCGCCACCAAGGAGTCATGCAGCAGATGCCCTTGAAACCGCCCAATTCCCGAGTAAAAAGACCGTGCTCTAGAGCCCATCATTTCACATCGCCAAGGCCAGCCCCAAACCAAGAGGAGAGAATCACGACATGAACCGGATGCACATCATCAAAGCCCATGCCCTGATGGCTTCATTCATTTTGCCGGTTGCCCTCATGTTCGTCATTACCGGCGCCTTGTACACCTGGGGCGAGAAAGGCTCCTACGCGAAAAAGGTGCATGAGCTGACTCTCGAGACCCCGCTGTCGGCGGATCTCGCCGGTCTGAAAAAGCTCGCTCGCGTGGAGCTTGGGAAGCGCTCGATGGATGTGCCCAAGGGGCAGGCAAAGCTCAAGATCTACGGCGACCATTTCCTGCTCGAGTGGACCGGATCGGCTCGCGACGTCATCCTGGAGCCCGGCGATGCACCGCTGAGCGCCAAGCTTACCGTGAAGGAAACCACCTGGTATCGCAGCCTGGTTCAGTTGCACAAGGCAAAGGGCGGCGTGGTTTTCAAAGTCTATGCAGTGGTCTTCTCGCTTGCCTTGCTGGCGATACTCGCGTCCGGCTGCATGATGGCATGGCAATCGCCACAGTTGAAGCGGATGAGCCTCGTGGCCGCTCTCCTGGGCCTGCTGTCCTTCATCGCCGCCGTCTACCTGAGCTGAGCGCCCGGCTCATGTCATGAATGGAAGGCAGTCTTGAGGGCTTCCGCAACCCTCAAAGCGGAAGGTCGCAGGGGTGATGGCTTGGTCAGCAAGTTCGGGATCGCGGTCCCCGGCAGTCACCCTGTCCGAGCTGGAGAAGGTGAATTTGGCTGCGACGACTGACGGGGCCGCGATCTGGGCTGCGAGAGACGACTGGTTCACACGGGAAAAATCAAGCGCCTGAAAAGAGAATTCGGCAAACTGGAGCTGGCCAACGGAATCACAGCGCTGCTGCCAAACCACGGATGCGGATCCGCGTTGTTGCAGCGCCTTCCCTCCAAAAATCGAATGGCTTTCGCGAGATTTTGCGCTAGATTTCAGCGTAATGAAACTGCTCTGCACTCTCTTTTCCTTTGGTCTTGCCGTGATTCCGCTCAGCGCGAGCGAAGTCATCGATGCTCGCCGAGCCGAGGAAACCGGCAAGAAATACGAGGTGTACGAGACCGGCGACGGTCAGGTTTTCCGGGACGTCCAGATCACGAGAATTACGGATGGCGGGATCAGCATCATCCACGCGGAAGGCTCGGCGCGACTGCGATACGAAAGTTTGAGCGCTGAAGCGCGAAAGAAATTCGGGATCACAAAGGAAGGCGCCGAGGCCATTTACGCCAAGGAAAGGAAAGCCAAGGCGTCTTATCAGGCGAAAATTGCCGCAATCCAGAAAAAGCGGCAAGAGGAGCGGCAAAAGGCCCACGAAGAGATGCTGGCCAAACAAGAGGCAGCAATCCTGGAAGCTGAGCGTTCGGAGGCGCAGAAGACTCAGCAACCGCAGGGCAAGACGACCATTGTATCCGCTCTGGAGGTGCCTCACTTCCCAATCATCAGGGGATCCGATCAGGAGGTTTTCTATCCCATTCAGAGGGATTCACACTTCCAAAGGAATCGGTACTACAGGAGTGGCGGCACCATTTATTACGGTAGTCCCGGGGGCTACCGAGGTGGCTCTTATGGCTACCCCTGCCGCAGCTATCCCAGCGGCGGTGGCTACCACCACGGCCACCACCTCAATTCTGGCTGGCTCCGCTATCGCAGCGGCAACTTCACGATCACGACCCACTGGTGAGGCGGAGATCTTCAACAAGCGCAATTCATTCCCAATCCGCCGTATGGGAACGCTTGGGCACTCAGCTGATTTTTACGCAGCACAGACCAACGGCAATGATGCTCATGGCAACGAACTGAAATGCGTCAGTCCTTGCCTTTCAGCATCCTCGCGGTCCTGTTTCCCTTAAACTAGCCCGGACAGTTCATGATTCTTGTGGGCGAGGCGCAGGAATTCTCGATGTTGCCAAGGCCGACGCTGAAAACGCGGCTCGGTCTGAGTTGGCACTCTGTCCAACTGCGTTTTCGAGGAGAACGCCGGCAACATCGGCAAGGACAAGCCGCAGACCGAGGTTTCATGAAATTTCCGGGTTAACCAAGCGTCGGCTGCAGTCGCAGTCGGCGCTTTTTTGATGAAATGAGCATGAATGAGGCAGGCAATGCTCACAAGCGGCGCATGGCCGGACTTCCGGCTCAGGACCCCAGAAACAGGCAATGCTCGCGCATCCTGTTGAGCGAGCGCTGGGCGATGGGAAAGACCTCGGCGAGCAGGCCGAAGATCTCGCTCGATTCCGGGCCAAGCTCCCGGTGGCTGGAGGCATGGCTGTAGGACTGGCGGGCGAAGGAGCCGTAGAATTCCACTCCCGGCGCGCCCCGGCGCTCACTGCGCTCGCGCAGGAAGTCCGGAAACAATCCGGTCAGCAGCAGGAACTGGTCACCGGCCTCCACCTCAAGCCGCACTTTCAAGAGCCCGCTGGCCTGTTGGATCCGGACCATGAAGTCGACCGCATGGGTTGCCCATTCGTGGCCTCTGCATCCGAACGAGGAGGGGCGCCCGAGTTTGTTGGCGAGCACGCCAGCAATGTGATCGGTGAGCCCGACGTGGTCCACTCCGCTCTCCAGCAGAGCATGTCTCACCAGGGTATAGAAATAAAATGAGGGCGACACCGGCAGGGCCACAGGAGATTCGAGCAATGCCCGCCTGACATCTGGCTGGTCGAGTATCTCGTGAAGGCTCTCGGCGTCCTGGGTCAGTTGCCGGATCGCCGCCGAATGCTGCTCGCCATGAAGCGACTCGATAAAACACAGATCCTGCTTGGTAAAAGCCGCACGAGCTGAAATCACCGACTCAAACATGGAATGGGATCGTAGCATAATCGCCCCTGCAGTCATAGGATAAAGGAACACCTACGAATGGCGCGTGATCACGCATCAGGCCGTGTTGAGCCTGTGAGTTGCAGGCTTAACCCGGATCGTTCATGATTCTCATGAGTGAAGCGCAGGAATGCTCGATCTTGCCAAGGCCGACGCTGAAAACGCAGGCAACATCGGCAAGGACAAGCCGTCGACCGAGGTTTCATGAACGATTCGGGCTACACCGGCTGGTATGGGAGCTCGGAGAATGAAGGCCCCGGCTTGAAGCAAGTGACGACGCATGAATAGCTCCTGTTGAGATTCCGGATGCGCGAAAAGGGCGCGAAGGAACCACCAAAGGCAGCTGAAGAGCTGGATTTTTACCTGTCAGCGTCCGTATGTGGCTGTTATTCAAGAATGACTCCCCGAGACAAGATCCAGCGAAAACAGACCATGAAAAAGAGGAACAAATCCATGAGCATCATCAAGCCGCCCCTGCGATCCCCGCTCACCCAGGCAAGCAAGGGAATCCTGAACGTCATGCTGCTGTCCGCTCTCACGCTTTGTATGGGGACGCTGTCTGCCGGCGAGAAAATGACCATCGTCAATCCCTACGATGGGGTGAGCTGGGAGAAAGATCATCGCCACAAGGCAAACTTCCACACGCACACCACCAACAGTGATGGCAAGTTGAAACCGCACGAGGTCGTCGATGCCTACCAGAAGCTGGGTTATGATGCCCTGGCCATCACCGACCACAACGAGGTGACCTATCCGTGGACGGAGTTTTCCAAGATTGAGCCTAAACCTGATCCTACAGGCAGAGTCCCTTACGAGAAAAGACTCGGGTATGAAGACCGCGACCCTGAAAAAGTGGGGATGACCAGCATTCAAGGCAATGAATTTTCCCATAAACACCATATGGTCAATTTATGGACAGACAGCGCCCCGGATAGGCGCGATCCAATTACTGAGGGGATTGTTGACAGCAAGAAGAAGGGGGGCCATGTGATCTTTGCCCATCCAGGCCGCTATGGTTGGGACAAGCATGAAAGGCGAAAGGCAAAGGGAAAGCGCATAGGGAGCGGGGACTGGACGATCGAGAAATATGCTGAGTTTTTCAAAACGTACGATCATATAATCGGCCTGGAAGTTTACAACAAGGGGGACGCATATCCACAGGATCGCAGGTTGTGGGACGAAATATTGAAAAGGCTCATGCCCGAACGCCCCGTCTGGGGCTTCTCCAATGACGACATGCACAACAAGGGTCAACTGGGTCGAAACCAGTCGATCCTGCTGGTGAAAGAGCCCAGCAAGGAACTGATCAAGCAGGCATTGGCCAAGGGCCAGTTCTTCTTCGCTTACTGCCCCAAAGCCCAGGAGGGATCTGAACCGCCGACGATCGAAAAAATCAGCGTTGATGTCGAAAAACTGGTGATCCGCATGACGGTCGACAAGGCCAAGAAAATCGAGTGGATTTCCAATGGCAAGGTTGTGGGAACCGGGCCGAGCATTGACCTGAGCCAGGTCGAGGAACTCGGGAACTATGTGAGGGCCATGGTTTACGGCCCCGAGGACGACACGGTCATCGGCACACAACCCTTCGGAATTGTTCGCAACAAGTAGCAGCCCTTAGCATGGCACGGTCTCGCGCGTGACCTGCCCGGACGTGCCGATGTGGATGCCAGTGGGCAGGGATGCATTCATGGATGGCAGCCCATGCTCGCGGCCATCACTTGGATGGATCCCAGTCGCGCGCCTCCCTTTCGGCCTCTTCGCGGCCGATGCCGTATTCCTTCTGGATGACGCCCACCAGCTTGTCGAAATTGCCGTCGATTTGTTGGAGGTCGTCGTCGGTGAGCTTGCCCCACTTGGCTTTGGCTTTCCCTTTGAGTTCCTTCCAGCTGCCTTTGAGTATGTCTGAATTCATGGTCGTGATGTGTTTTCTGGTTTCGCCATGGAATCGGCTGATACGAACGGCCGCGCCATGGATCGTGACTTCCAGAGTAGTGGCTGCCGGAACGGCGTAAATCGCGCAAGCACACTGCTCCAACATGTATGATTGCAGCACGGCCCGTACGCAATTTCGCCATGATGGCTCATTGGGCTCCACGGCATCAGAAGTTTGCGCCACTCACCCCTTGGGCAGAGAACCGCAACTTCTGACCCTGCCACAGGACGGGATGGCATCAGTCCGATTTCTGTTTGCGCACCAACTCGATCAAGCTGCCGGCCGCGATGGCATCGATCTGGCGCGTACTCAGTTGGTGCTCCACCTCGATATCCCCTTTGCCGCCCTTGACGCAAACGACCAGCGATTCGGATTCACGCAGGGCTTTTAGCCAGTCTTCGATGTCGAGTTCGTCGCCCTGCTCGAGCCTTTCGTAATCGTCAGGGTTCGCAAAGGTCAGGGGGATGACCCCGAAGTTCACCAGGTTCTGCCGATGGATGCGCGAGAAGGACTTCGCGATCACCGCCCGAAGCCCGAGATAACGCGGCGCCAAGGCAGCGTGTTCGCGACTGGATCCCTGGCCGTAGTTTTCTCCGGCAACAATGATGAAGCCGCGCTCACAGTTTGAGGCGCGTTCGTAAAAATCACCGTCGATGTCCTTGAAGGCGAACTTGCTGATTTCGGGCAGATTACTGCGGTAGGGGAGCACGCGGGCACCCGCCGGCAGGATGCCATCGGTCGAGATGTCGTCGCCGACCTTGAGGATGACCTCGGGGCTGAAGGTCTCATCGGGAGCGGCGAGTTCCGGCAGGGAAACAATGTTGGGCCCCTTGCGCAGCTCCACATCCTCGCCCTCGCCGGGAGGGATCAGGGCATCGGTGATGATCTCGGGTTCATCGGGCTCCTTGAAGCGGGGATACTCCATGTCCAAGTTGCGGGGGTCGGTGATCCTGCCGCGGATGGCCGAGGCCGCGGCCGTTTCGGGACTGCACAGGAACACCCGGTCTTCCCGGGTGCCGGATCGACCGGGGAAATTGCGCGGCACGGTCCGCAGGCTGTTGGCGTCGGTGGCGGGCGCCTGGCCCATGCCGATGCAGCCGTTGCAGCCGGCCTGGTGAATGCGCGCGCCCGCGCGGATCAGAGTGTGCAGGTATCCCTCTCTGATGAGATTGGCCAGGGTCTGACGCGAACTCGGGTTGATGTCGAGCGACACTCCGGGAGCAAGCTTCTCGTCCTCAAGCATCATCGCGACTATCGCAAAATCCCGGAGCCCCGGGTTGGCCGAGGATCCGATGTAGGCCTGGTAGAGCTCCTCGCCTTCCACCTCGCTGACGGCAACCACATTGCCGGGACTGGAGGGCTTGGCGATCAGCGGCACCAGTTCGGACAGCTCGATGTGATCCTCCTTGTCGTAGCGGCAGCCCTCGTCGGGAAGCAGCTCGGTCCAATCCTCGCCTCGCCCCTGCTTTTCGAGGAAGCGCCGGGCCTCGCCATCCGATGGAAACATGGTGGTCGTGGCCCCCAATTCGGTGCCCATGTTGGCAATGACGTGGCGATCCATGACCGTCAGGTTCTCCAGGCCCTCGCCATGGTATTCGATGACGTGACCGTCCGCACCCCTCACGCCGTGGCGCCTCAACATTTCGAGGATTACGTCCTTGGCGCTGACGAAGTCGGGCAACTTGCCGGTCAGTTCGACACCGAAGGTTCTGGGCATCTTGAGGTGCAATGGCTCGCCGGCCATCGCCAGCGCGGCTTCGAGCCCACCGGCACCGACGGCAAACATTCCGAGTGCTCCTGCTGCGGGGGTGTGACTATCGGAACCCACGAGGGTCTTGCCGGGCGCACCAAAGCGCTCCTGATGCACGGGGTGGCTGACTCCGTTGCCTGCCGGGCTGAACCACAAGCCGTATTTGCGGGCCGCACTGAGCAGGAACATGTGATCGTCGGGGTTCTTGAAGTCCTCCTGGATCAGGTTGTGGTCGACGTATTGCGCGGACACTTCCGTTTTCACCCGGGGCAGGCCGAGGGCCTCGAACTCGAGCATGACCAAGGTCCCGGTGGCGTCCTGGGTCAGGGTCTGGTCGATGCGGATCGCCACCTCCGCGCCGGGCTTCATCTCGCCTTGTTCCAGGTGGGCCTCGATGATCTTGTGGGTCAGGGTCTGGTTCATGCTTGCGTGGGGATTCGGGTTCAGCTTCGAATGACACTTTGTTGGCCGCCGTAGCAGCAGCCCGGCCGCTCAGTCCCCGAAGCGGGCGGCGGCATCCCGCATCGTTTCGGAAAGCGTGGGATGCGGATGGGAGGTCTCCCTGAGATCGTGGGCCGTGGCCGCCATCTCGATGGCAAGCACGCCCTCGGCAATCAATTCGCCGGCATGTTTGCCGCAGATGCCAACTCCCAGGATGCGCTCGCTTGCGGGATCGATGACGAGCTTGGTCAGCCCGTCGCTGCGGTTCATGCTGCGGGCGCGGCCGGAATGGCTCCAGGGCACGGACACGACCTTGGCTTGCAGTTCCCGCTCCTTGGCTTGCTGTTCGGTCACCCCTACCCATGCGAGTTCGGGATCGGTGTAGACCACGGCCGGAATGAGAAGCTCACGCGGCGGGCGGGAATGGCCGCAGATTGCATCGACGGCGCGCCGGGCTTCCATCTCAGCCTCGTGGGCCAGCATCATGCCGCCACAGACATCGCCGATGGCGTAAATGTGCTTCACATTGGTTTGCTGCTGCTCATTGACCGACAGGCAGTCCCTGTCATCCAGTTCGAGCTCGGTGTTTTCGACGCCCAGGGTGTCGGTGTTGGGGCGGCGTCCCACCGCGACGAGCACTTGATCGAAGAGTTCCTCGCGCTCCTCACCATTCTTATCCAGCGTCGCCCTGATCTTCTTGTCGTCGGTGGCGAGCTTGGCGACCTGGGTTTCGCACCACAGGGCTTCAAAGGATGATTCGGCGGCCTCGACCACCGGCTTGGCCAAATCCTCGTCGGCCAGGCTGAGCACGCGATCCAGGACCTCGGCCACGACCACGCTCGAGCCCAAGCGGCTGTAAACACTGCCTAGCTCCATGCCGATGTAGTTGCCACCGACCACCAGCAGGCGGTCCGGCACTTCGCCCAGATCCAGGGCTTCGTTCGAGCTCATGACCCGCGGGTGCTGGATGTCGAGTTCATCGGGCAAGATGGGTCGCGAACCGACCGCGAGGATCAGGTGCTCGAAACGGATCTCACGTTGCCCCTCCTCGTCCTCGACCCGGACCGTCTCGTTGCCTTCGAGGTAGGCACGGCCGGCAAAGGTCCTGACTCCCAGTTTTTCGGCCAAGCCGGTGAGATCTTCGGCAAGACCTTCCACGGTCTCATCCTTGCGCTGGCGCAATTTCCCCACATCGATGCGCGGGGGATCGAAGCGGATTCCGCTCTGCTGCGAGCGGCGTGCCGCCTCGATGATTTCGGTGGCGGTGAGATAGGTCTTGGAGGGGATGCAGCCGCGATGCAGGCACACGCCACCTAGCTTGCCCTCCTTTTCGACCAGCAGAACTTGCTTGCCGGCCTTGGCCGCCTCGAAGGCCGCAGTGTAACCGCCGGGGCCTCCGCCGATGATGAGAATGTCGGTTTCAATCGTTTCCATGGTCAGCTTCCCAGGATCTGGTCGTCACATTGTTCAATGAGTTTCACCAGGTCCTTCACAAACCTGGCGGCATCCGCGCCATTGGCCACCCGGTGGTCGTAGGACACCGAGAGCGGCAGGATGGTTCTTTTCACGATTTCGCCATCCACCACCGCCGGTTTCTCCCGGGCCTGGCCGAGTCCGAGGATCGCGGATTCGGGCAGGTTGACCAGTGGGGTGAAGTGCGTGCCACCCAGCGCGCCCTGGTTGCTGATGGTGAAGCTCGCACCCTCGAAGCACTCACCGGACAACTCGCCCTTGCGGGCCTGCTCGACGGTCTCGTTCAATTCCCTGGCAATCTCTGCCAGCGACTTGCGGTGGACGTCCCGGATGACGGGCACCAGCAGGCCGCTATCGGTGTCGGTCGCAATGCCGATGTGATAGTAGTACTTGAGCACAATCTGGTCGGAGCGGGTGTCGAGGCTGGCATTGAAGAGCGCATGCTCCTGGAGGACCGCAACCACCAACTTGATCAGAAAGGCCGTCAGGGTGATCTCCCCGCCCTCCTGTTTGCCGGAGGCCTCCGCCTGGATTTCCATCAGGCGGGTGATGTCGGCCTCGTCGAACTGGGTCACCAGCGGCAGGGTCTGCCAGGACTTCGTCATGTGCCCGGCCACCCGCTTCTGGTTGTCGGAGAGCGGCTTGTAACAGACTTCACCGAATTTGGTGAAGTCGGGCAGTTTGTCGGGGCCGGAAGGCTTGCCGGACTTCGATTCCAGCTCCTTGATGTAGTCGCGCAGGTCCTCGATGGTCACCCGGTCATCCGACTTCTGGCGGCGGATGGCCTCGAGATCGATTCCCAACTGGTGGGCCATTTTCTGCACGCTGGGAGAGGCGGGCGCGTGGCTTGGCGACTTGTTGTCATCGTCAGCTCCATCCCCTCCGGAGGAGTCGTCCGCACTGTCCTCGGATGCCTCGTCATCGGCACTGCCTTGCTTGGAATCCTGCTTGTCGGCTGGACCGTCCTCGTCACTGGATTTGCTGTCGCTGGAGTCCCCTTGCTCTCCGCCATCATCCGCGTCTTCCTCGAGCTCGAGGATGGTGTCGCCGACCGAAATGGTATCGCCCTCGGCCACCTGGATCTTGCCCACTGTGCCGCTCTTCGGACTGGGCACCGAGAAATTGGCCTTGTCGCTTTCGAGCTCGAGGATGTCGTCCTCCTTCTGGATGGAGTCCCCTTCGGACACCAGAATGCTGACGATGGTTGCGGAGTCTCCGCCTTCTCCCATGGAGGGTACTTTGACTTTCATGCCGGGTGCTGGTTGGGCTTGGGTTGTTGGATGTGTTCCATGGATTTGAATTCTGGTTTTCTAGGAAGATTCGCCCTTGTCGGGTTTGTCGAGTTGGTGGCGTACGGCTGAAACGATCGAGTCGGCATCGATGCCGAAGAAGCGGCGCAGGTTTTCGCGCGTGTCGCTGCGTCCATAACCATCGGTTCCCAGGACTCTCAGTCTTCCCGGCACCCAGGCTTCGATCTGGGCGGGCACCAGACTGACCTGGTCGGACACCGCGATGACGGGGCCCTGCACATCGCCGAGCAGTTCGACCACGTGAGGGACCTTCGGGTTTTCGTCGGGGTGCTTGCGGTTCCAGGCTTCCTTCTCGAGCGCGTCCTCGCGCAGGCACTTGTAACTGGTGGCACTCCACACGTCCAAGGACACGTCGTGCTCCTGGGCCAAAACTTCCTGCGCCTTGAGCGCCTCCATCACCAGTGGGCCGCTGGCCAGGACATGGGCCTTGGACTTTGCCTCGGGTCCGCTGCGGAAGCAGTAGAGCCCCCGGATGATGCCCTCGGAACATCCGGCCGGCATGTCGGGCATGGGATAGCTTTCGTTGTAGAGGGTCAGGTAGTGCATCACCGGCTCATCCCAGCGGTACATCCTCTCCAGCCCGTGCTGAACAATCACCGCGACCTCGTAGGCGAAGGCCGGATCGTAGGCGACAATCGAGGGATAGGCCCCGGCCAGCAGGTGGCTGTGGCCATCCTGGTGCTGCAAGCCCTCGCCGTTGAGCGTGGTGCGGCCGGCGGTGCAACCCAGCAGGAAGCCCTTGGTCAGGCTGTCGCCGGCGGCCCAGATGAAATCGCCGACGCGCTGGAAGCCGAACATCGAGTAGAACATGTAGAAGGGCACGGTGGCCACCCCGCGCGTGGATTCCGCAGTGCCCGCCGCGATGAATGAGCCCATGGCGCCGGCCTCGGTGATCCCCTCCTCAAGGATCTGGCCATCCTCCTCCTCGCGGTAGTAGAGCAACTGATCCTTGTCGACGGGTTCGTATTGCTGACCATCCGCCGCGTAAATCGAGAACTTGCGAAACAGAGCATCGACACCGAAGGTGCGCGCCTCGTCGGGGATGATGGGCACGATGCGCTCGCCGATGCCCTCATCGCTCATCAGCATCTCGAGCAGGCGCACGAAGGCCATGGTCGACGAGGCCTCCTTGTCGCCGCCCTGGGTGATCTTGGAGAAGGCGCCGAGTTTCGGGATATCGAGGGTTTCGCTCTTGCTGCTGCGCCTCGGCAGATATCCGCCGAGCGCCTTGCGTCGCTGGTGTAGGTACTGGAGCTCGTCGCTCTCCTCAGGTGGACGGTAGAAGGGGGTTTCGGCGATGGCGTCGTCACCAACCGGGATGTCGAAGCGGTCGCGGAATTCGCGCAGTCCCTTTTCGTCGAGCTTCTTCTGCTGGTGGGTGATGTTGAGGCCTTCGCCGGACTCGCCGAGGCCAAAGCCTTTGACGGTCTTGACCAGGATCACCGTGGGGCGGCCGCGGTGCTCGGTGGCCGCCTTGTAGGCAGCGTGGATCTTTCTGGGATCGTGGCCACCACGCATCAGTCCGGCCAGTTCGTCATCGGTCAGGTGGGCCACCAGGTCCTTGAGCTTGTCGTTGCTGCCGAAGAAGTCGCGGCGAACTTCCGCGCCACTGGCGGCGGACAGGCGCTGGTAATCGCCGTCGAGCATCTCCTCCATGCGTTCGCGCAGCACGCCCTCGCCGTCCTTCTCGAGCAGGGCATCCCAGCCACTGCCCCAGATCACCTTGATCACGTTCCATCCCGCGCCCGTGAAGATGCGCTCGAACTCCTGGATGATCTTGGCGTTGCCGCGCACCGGCCCGTCGAGACGCTGCAGATTGCAGTTCACCACCCAGGTCAGGTTATCGAGCTTCTCGCGCGCGGCCAAGGCCAGCCCCGCTGTCGACTCCGGCTCGTCCATCTCGCCATCGCCGACAAAGGCCCAGACCCGCTGCCCGTCCTCGCACAATCCGCGCGCCGCGGCGTAGCGGCTGAAGCGAGCCTGGTAGACCGAGAGCAAGGGCCCAAGGCCCATGGAGACCGTGGGAAACTGCCAGAAATTCGGCATCAGGTGGGGATGCGGATAAGAGGAGAGCCCATCCGGTTCGCCGCTCTCGCGGCGGAAATGCTTCAACTGGTCCTCGTCAAAGTGGCCCTCAACAAATGCGCGGGCATAGACGCCGGGCGAGGCGTGTCCCTGGAAGTAGACCATGTCGGCCTCCCCTGCTCCCCCACCCCTGAAGAAATGGTTGAAGCCCACTTCATACAGCGTGGCCGCCGAGGCATAGGTGGAAAGATGGCCGCCGAGCCCCGGGTGCTTGTGGTTGGCATGCACCACCATCGCCACCGCATTCCAGCGGATGGTCGCCTCCAGGCGCTCTTCCAGATCCAAGTCGCCCGGATAGTCCGGCTCCCCACCGCCCGCAATCGAGTTGAGGTAGGGAGTGTTCAGGGATTGCGGAATGGATGAGTGCACGCTTCTGGCAGGTTAAGCGGGACCCGTGGCCCATCAACGGAAAATCTCTACTGCAGCCCTGATAGA
Organism: Akkermansiaceae bacterium; assembly: GCA_033722655.1. Taxonomy (GTDB): domain Bacteria; phylum Verrucomicrobiota; class Verrucomicrobiia; order Verrucomicrobiales; family Akkermansiaceae; genus Luteolibacter. The sequence continues at coordinate 16,874 of JAWVYP010000004.1, forward strand.
TCCCGATAGAGCACTCCCTGAGTCTCATGCACTTGACTGCCATCCAGCCCCTGTTGATAAAGGGACAGGCCTTTTATAAAAAAAGCGCTTGTCAGGTTGGATTGGCTCGGTAGGCTCCAGCTCATGAGACGGGGGCGTATGCTGGCGAAATGGGCGGGTTCTGCGGATCGGCCGGTGCTTTACCACTGCATCAACCGCATCGTGGACCGGCGCTTTGTGCTGGGCACGGACGAGAAGGAGAAATTCCGCACACTGATGCGCATGCAGGAAAAATTCACGGGCTGCCGAGTGCTCTCTTACTGCCTGATGGACAATCACTTCCACCTGCTGCTAGAAGTTCCTCCCATGCCTGGATCCGGGCTCTCGGACTCGCAGCTGCTCAAGCGACTGGGCGCGCTCTACAGCGAAGCCTTTGTGGGGGGAGTCGCCGCTGAACTCGTGGATGCGCGGCGCGCGGTGAAACAGGGCCGGGGCGATGAGGCGGCTTTGGTGGCACCCATCCATGAGCGCTTCACCTACCGCATGCACAACCTGGGCGAGTTCATGAAGGGACTGCAGCAGCGCTACACGCAGTGGCACAACCGCAGGCACGCACGCAAGGGCCGGCTGTGGGAGGACCGCTTTAAGAGCGTAATTGTCGAGGACGGCTTTGCCGCTCAAACCATGGCGGCCTACATCGACTTGAACCCGGTGCGCGCGGGCTTGGTGGAAGATCCGGCGGATTACCGCTGGTGCAGCTACGGCGAGGCGATTGGAGGTGGCGCGATAGGCAAGGGCAGGACGGCACGCGCCGGGCTAGTGCGCGCGACGCGAGCCCATGAGGGCGTGGAGGCGGACGCCTCGCTCTGGTCCCACCAGGTGTCACGCCAATACCGCAAGCTGCTGATGCAGGGGGCGGTGGAGCGCACCACCGGACGCATCTCGACTGCAGGCAAGCTGGAGGTGCGCGTGACGCGCAGGGGCATCTCAAAACCACAGTCCAAGGCTGGGATGAAGCTAGACGGCGAGCTCTCCATGGCCAAGATGCTGCGCTGCCGCATCCGCTATTTCAGCGATGGGGCCGTCATAGGCAGCAGGAGCTTTGTCAATGAGGCCTTCAGCAATGCACGAGAACGCTTCGGACCCAAACGCAAGGACGGCGCGCGCAAGCTGCGGGGCAGGGCTTCGCCCGCTGCAGGGATGCTCTGGAGCTTGCGGGATCTGAAGGTGGATACTTAGTCTAGCCCGGAAATTTCATGAAACCTCGGTCTGCGGCTTGTCCTTTCCGATTTTGCCGGCGTTCTCCTTGAAAACGCAGTTGGACAGAGTGTCAACTCAGCCCGAACTGCGTTTTCAGCGTCGGCCTTGGCAAGATCGAGAATTCCTGCGCCTCGCCCACGAGAATCATGAAAGATCCGGGCTAGCCCGCATCTTTCATGAGACTTCGGCCTACCGCTTGTCCTGCTCGATTTTGCCTGCGTTCTCCTTGGAAAAGCACTTGGACAGGGTGTCCGGAGGGTCAAGTTCTTCCGGACCCATCCCTCACAAACCCCAGCGCCCCCTCCGCCGCCAGACCTCCCGTGGCAAAGCAGCCCTGCAGCAGGTAGCCGCCGGTCGGCGCCTCCCAGTCGATCATCTCGCCCGCCACAAACACGCCGGGCAGCTCCTTGAGCATCAGGCCTTCCTCATCGAGCCCTTTCCAGGCGACGCCACCCGCCGAAGAAATGGCCTCGTCCAAGGGGCGCGGTGATTGCAAGGGAATGCAGCAGGCCTTGGCGTGCCGGGCAAGTTTTTGTGCAGACTCGAAGGGGCCGTGGAAGTGTTCGAGGACAAGGCGCATGGCTTCACTGAGCCTCCAGCGCACCTCGGACTCGGCGAGGAAATCCTTCTTCGCAGACTCCATCTTGGCGACCAGTTGTTCCGCACGGAAGGTGGGCTTGAGGTCCAGGGTGATGGCCGGCGACTCCATCGCTCTCAAGGCGGGGCCCAAGGCGTAGATGGGACCGCCTTCCATGCCATAGCGGGTGAGCATGAGCTCGCCGGGCACGGAGTGATCCCCGACAGAGGCAACGAGGTTCTTGATGGCCTGGCCTTCGAGGCGATCGATGAGCGCCTCCGGCCATTCCACCTCCCAGCCACAGTTGGCGGATTCGAGCGGGGTGACTTCCACGCCTGATTGTTGCAGCGTCTCCACCCAAGCACCGTCCGAACCGGTCTGCGGCCAGGTGCCGCCGCCGAGGGCGAGGATGATGGCATCGGCCTGGATCCCGGTGACGCCCTCAGCCGTTTCAAAAGTCGCCATGCCAGGGGCGAGCTCCGTCAGCCGGTGCCCCATTCGGAACTCAACCCCCTGGGCGCGCAAACGATCCACCCAGCGTCGCAGCAGGGGGGCGGCTTTGAGGGCCTTGGGATAGACCCGTCCAGACTTCTGCACAAAGGTGCCGACGTCCAGCTTCGCCGCCCAGGCGCGAATGGCCTTGTTGTCGAAGCAGCCGAGCGCCCGCAGCCAAAAGCCATCGGCCTGCTGCGCCTGACCCAAGCCCTCGTATCGAGTCGCAAAGGTCCCGAGCTCCTCCGAGTGCGTGAGGTTTAGCCCACCCTTTCCAGCCACCAGAAACTTGCGCCCCACCGAGCGCTTCTGGTCGCACAGGGTCACGCGCACGCCCGCAGCGGAAACCACTTCCGCCGCCCGCAAACCGGCAGGACCACCGCCGATGACCAAAACATGAGGCATGCCTGCTTATGGAACATGGGCTCCACCCCCGCAAGCGAACAGCCTCTTTCACTCCCCTGGCTTGGGCTTGGCCATGTGCACAGCCTCGAAATCCTCGATTTACTGGAGCACCCGGGCGACGTCGCGCGGCAAGTCCTCCGCGGCGAGCGGCAGTACAGCGAGGGCGAACCCGGCGGCGATGAGAGGCTTGGCAAAAAGGGGACAGAGTGGGGTCGAACATTCTCTGGATCATGATTCCTGGATTGGCTTTGCAGCACTTTGGAAGCATCGGGATGCAAAACAATTGGTTTGCATCTGAAAGCCGCTCCAAGGTTCTCCTTGCCAAGTGATGGCGAGGCGCCTATCAACCCGCCCGTCGACACTTCGTCGGCTGCGGGAACACCCCCGCCCCGTGTCCGGTCTTCATCGATGAGAGGAATGGCTCCCGGTTTTCAAACCACCCTCATCGAGCCCCGCACCTGAAACCAGGTGACGACCCGCAGCCCCGCTAACGGCGCTGCCCTCACAAACATGACCCCGACCCCATTCGAGGCGCTGCCGCTGGCCGCGCCCCTCCAACGCGCCTTGGCCGATCGCGGCTACACCACGCCTTCGCCCATCCAAGCCCAATCCATTCCCCTGCTGCTCCAAGGCCGCGACCTCCTGGGTTGCGCCCAGACCGGCACCGGCAAAACCGCGGCCTTCTCGCTTCCCATCCTCGATGCGATTTGCCGCAATCCCTCCAAACCACGCCCGAAATCGGCGCGCGTGCTGGTGCTCACGCCCACCCGCGAATTGGCCGGCCAGGTCGGCAAGAGTCTGGAGACCTATGGCGCGCATCTCAACATCCGTCACGCCTTGGTCTATGGCGGCGTCAACCAGAACCCGCAGGTCCGCGCGATGCAACATGGCGTGGACGTCCTGGTCGCCTGCCCCGGCCGTTTGCTCGACCTGATCGATCAGCGCTTCATTGATCTCTCCCAGGTGGAGTTCTTTGTGCTCGATGAAGTCGACCGCATGCTCGACATGGGCTTCCAGCGCGACGTGCAACGCATCGTCGACCTGCTGCCAAAACGCCGCCAGTCGCTCTTCTTCTCGGCGACCATGGCCGCCCCCATCGTCAAGCTGGCCCACGAAATCCTCAACGATCCTGCAACGGTCACCATCGAGCCCGAAGTCACCACCGCCGACAAGGTCGAGCAAGAGGTCTGCTTCGTGGCCAAGGAGAACAAGCGGCCGCTGCTCTTCGATCGGCTTTCACGCCAGGGGCCCGGCGAGCTGGCCATCGTCTTCTCACGCACCAAGCACGGTGCCAACAAGCTGGCCAAGCAGATCAGCCAGGCCGGCTACGAGGCCGAGGCCATCCACGGCAACCGCTCCCAGGCCCAGCGCGAGCGCACGCTCACCAAGTTCCGCGCCGGCAAATTGCCGGTGCTGGTCGCCACCGACGTCGCCGCGCGCGGGGTCGACGTGAAGGCGGTCACTCTGGTCGTCAACTTCGACCTGCCCAACGAGTCGGAGGCCTACGTCCACCGCATCGGCCGCACCGGCCGCGCGGGCGCCACCGGGCATGCCGTTTCCTTCTGCAGCCCCGATGAGCGCGAATACCTGCGCGACATCGAGAAGCTCATCCGCAAAGAGCTCGCCGTGGATGAGAGCCACGACTGGCACCTCGACGGACTCAAGCGCATGTCGGCGCACGCCAAGGCGCCGAAAGCCAAGAAGCCAGGCAAAGACAATGGCTCACGCAACCGGGGCCGTCGCCGCAGGCGCAGCCGGGCGAGGGCCTGATCCCTTGGCGACACCTACAGCTTGGTGTCGTCGACACGGATTCTCAGGAACAACCCCTCCCGGGGCTGATTGCCCGAGGTGGATTGAACACGCTCCACATCGCACAGGCGAGCCAGAGAGCGGCAGCGGCGTGCAGAGAGCATCGGGAGTGGAGAGCCATCTTCAAAATCGAGGGTCAAGCCATGGGCAAAGGGCCATATTCGCAGCTCGACCGATCGAGATCAACCCGATCTCCCGGGACTGCTGTTACCCTGAAGCGGATAAAGCATCCTGTCTGCGCCCCCCTGGTGCGCTCCTGTCTCCCCCTCTGGTTCGATCACGATCCCCCCATGTCCGGCACGGGCTGGAGGTCATCGTCTATCGAGACCCGGAAGAACTGCGGGCCAGGGACGATCTGGCGCGACATCGTATACGTGGAATTGCCGGTGATGGATTGCTCGCCGGCAATGGCGCTCCAGTCATTGAGGTTCGCCGAGGATTCGATCGAGTAGGCGATCCCCGGATTGCGCGCGAAGCTCAGCTGGTAATTGCCACTGGCCACTTCGCTGGCGACATGCGGCAGGGCATAGGTTCCGTAGAGGGTGAAGTTGTCGATGGAGACCGCCTTGCCGTTCGCCTCGGCGACACCCACGGGATAGAGCGCGATTCCGACCTGGGTCACATTGCCGAGGGCCTGCGGAGTCAGCGTGGCGGACAGGTAGGCACCATCCTCGTAGATGTACCACTGACCATCGCTGAGCGAAACATAGGCGAAGCTCCATCCGCTTGCGTCCGGCGTGATGTATTCGCTGAAGTAGAAGCGACCCTCGCTGGCGGAATAGAGAATGAATTCCACCGCGTAAAAGGTCTCCGCATCCTCGACATAGTAGTTGCAGCCCAGGGCATCGATCCCGGCTGCTGCATAATCCCCGACGAAGGCGCCATCCGAGGCCACGCTGTCCGCGTAGAACTCGAACGCACTTTCATTGGCAAAGGTGAAGAAAATGTCGGGATTCTGCCCGTCGCCCGCCAGATCCCAACCGGGCGTGTAGACCTCGTTGTAGGCGTAGTCATACACCAGCCACGACTCGGCATTGACGCGGGAAGAGAACGATTCGTAGGCGCCAGCCGTTTGCGCCTTGGCGGGCTCGTGAAGGACCAAACACAAAACAGCGCAGGCAAGGGCGCCGGTCCGGTAGCGGGATGAGTGGGTGGAGCGCATGCCTGTCGGACGCAAGCGGCCATGAAATATTCAATCTGGAGGCGGGCTTCGAACCAGGGCAGCCGCACGGCCAGGGAACGACAGGCCCGTCCATGCCGCAATCGCGTAGGCGTTTTCACGGAATGGCCCAAAGGGGACTGCCTGCTACACTGAAACCATCAAAAACAAGGCCGCCTTCGCCCTTCACCCTTCACCCTTCGCCCCCTCCCCCATGCCATCCGCTCCGCGTTGCCCGCAAGAGGGGAAAAGCGCCAGCAGGGCCTTCCCGCCCAATTTTTCTTCAATGTGTGTGTGCAGAGACTGACCCCTCACCAAAAGCCAGAGGGGTCAGTCTCTGACTTTTTGACCCCTGCTCCAGGGAATCCGGCAAACAGAAGAATCGCCTACTCGCCTGCTTTTTTCACTTCTTCTTTCTCAAGACGCCAGGACTGCGTTTCCTCGTCCCAGACGAAGGTCTCCGTCACTTCCTCCATGAAAGGCTCCCAAAATTTTTCCTCGCTCAACTTCTTGTAGTCTTCCGGTGGCATGGGCAGCTTGTCATCCTTGGCCCTGAATTCCCGCGCGGTGAAATGGCCCTCCTGATAAAAGGCGTAATCGTGCTCGAGCTTGTCCTTGGTCACGAGACGGGGAACGGTCAGATAGGGCTCGGAATCATGGACCGTAACTAGGTATCCGCCGGAAACCCACCATTGAATGGGAGTTTCGGTCACGCAGTAGACTTTGGCCTTGTGGTTGAATGTAATGCTTTTGGCAACGCCACTTCCATCATCATTCCTGACCGTGATGGCATGTTCGGAAGGATTTTCTTCATCCCCGATTTCCTCTCCCCGCCAGATGCCAACCAACTTGCTGGCATCCAGATTGCCCTTCGTGCGGGTGTATGCCGCCTTTTTCCCCTCCTCATCGATCAGGGCGAGCTTGTCTTCTCCATCGAACTCGGGAACGAGCACGAAGCTGTATTCGCCACGACTTGTTTTACTCTTCATGTGGATGTGGCCGCTCTCCTGGTCAAGGGTCCATGACCCCTGTACGTGGAGACCCATATCACCGGAATCAAACCGCCAATAATCCCCATTGGGCCGGAATTCGTAGTGGAAATGCCCTTCATCCTCATAGGCCCCTTTGCCCATGTTGACTGGCTGCCATAAACCAATGATGGGATGCGGCTCGGCACGGTCTTGCGCCATGGCAGGGATGGCGGGAAGGGCGAACAGCGCGATGGCAAGCAAACAGGTTTTCATGGGGATGGTCGGTGGGGATTTCCGGATCTGCTAGATGGCATCCAAGGCCCGCATATGATGGTTTGAGGCGGCGCCTGTCAAGCCAACGGCACCGCTCCGCCCACCCCCACCATGCGATGATGCGGCCCGGTTCGCCGCACCGGCATCCTGCATCCATCTCACAAAAATCCTTGGTTTTATGGGAGGGGGCTCAGGACAGCGGACGCCGGCAAGGCGTCAAGCTGACGACCCTAGCCCGGATCTTTCATGATTCTCGTGGGCGAGGCGCAGGAATTCTCGATCTTGCCAAGGCCGACGCTGAAAACGCAGTCAGGGCTGAGTTGGCACTCTGTCCAACTGCGTTTTCAAGGAGAACGCAGGCAACATCGGGAGGGACAAGCCGCAGACCGAGGTTTTATGAAATATCCGGGCTAGAGTAACAGCAGATGGCGCACTTTGGGCCACATTGGAAAATGCGGCCCAGCGCTTTTGCTCTGGTTTGCGGATTTTTTCATCCGAAGCTCTCAGCGGATTGCTCATCCGCAATCAGGTCGATGAGCGTGATGATGCCGCAAAGTTTTCGTCCGCCATCAAGCACCACCGTCTTGCTGGTGCCGCCGCGCAGCAAGGTCTCGACGACATCCGGAACGGGCGTGTCGACGAAGGTCACCGGGAACTTTCGCAGAGCCATCTCGGCAACTTGGGTGTCCAGGCGGTTGCCGGTCGTCTTGATGCATTCGTAGAGGTCTTCCTTGAGGACGACGCCCTGGAAGCGCCGCTCGTCGTCGACCACGGGGAAAGTACTATGGCTCTCGAGTTTGATCAGGCGGAAGGCCTCCTGCAAGGTATCCGAGAGCTTGAGGTGATGCACATTCGTCCGCATCAACTCTCCGGCCGTCTTGCCGCGCACCGACCCGGACAGGGTGCCGGTGATGGCCTCGATCTTGTCCTGGGTCATGTAGGTCTGCGCCGAATTCTGCAGCATCTTCTCAAACGAACCACAGCCACGCACCATGCGGTCGAGCACATCCTTCTCCAGGGCAATCAGCACGGTCTCCTCATGGGCAATGGCATTGTAGCGCCAGATCTGGTCGGTGAGCAGCGCGCGCTCGCCGAAGTACTCGCCCCGGGTGAGCGACTTGATCACCCGACCATCGCCATCGGTGATATCGATGCGGCCGCGGCGCACCATGTAGAAACTGAAGGCGGGCTCACCCTCGTTGAAGAGCACGTCGTCCTTCTCGAGCAGCATCTCCGAAAAGCTGGTGGTGTTCTTCGGGTTGAGCAGGTTGATGTCCTTGGGAAAGAAGAGCTCAAGGGTCCACTCGGTCATCACCCGCAGCTTGCGGTCCAGACCGGGCAACTTGGCGAGGTAGACGCTGCGCCAGAAGAACCAGGCCAGCAGGCCCGAGAAGTTCATGCCGAAGACATTGGCCACGGCACTGCGGTGGCCGAGTGAAGCCAGCTCGCCGAGGCCCTTGAAGGTGAAGGGCTCGGTGTCCTTGGTGTGCATGACTTTGACGAGGTTCCTGCCCAACAGGGCTCCCTGACGCATCGCGAACTGGGCGGTGGGCGGACACCATCCCCCCTTGACGAAGGGCACATTGGCACAGTCGCCAGCCGCCCACAGGAAATCGTTGTCACCGACCCGGCAATCGGAGCCGGTTGTGATTCGCCCCTTTTCGGAGGGAGCGCCCGTTTGCCCGCAAATGTCCGCAATCAATGGGTGCGGGGCATTGCCAATGGTGCAGACCACGGTGTGGCTGTCGATGGCACGGCCGTTGTCCAGGTAGACCTTGCGCGCCGTGACCGATTTCACCCGCTGCTTGAGGATGACCTCCACCCCGCGATTGCGCAGGATGGCGGCGGTGTAGCGGCCGAGCTTTTCGCTGAGGGTGGGCAGGAGCACCTCGCGGCTGTGGATCAGGCTGACCCGGCATTCCTCACAGCTGATGTTCTTGAAGAACCTGCAGGCGTAGCGGATCAGGTCGATGAGCTGTCCTGCGGTCTCCACCCCGGAATAGCCGCCGCCGACAATCACAAAGCTCAACAAACGCCGGCGCACGTCCAAGTCCCGGCTGAGGTTGGCTTCCTCGAGCCGCTCGATGACCGTCGAGCGAAGCTTCATCGCGTCGCCAACCGTTGACATCAGGAAGGCGTGCTCGGACATGCCGGGCGTGCGCTTGAGGTCCACCGTGGCTCCCAGGGCCAGCACCAGGTGATCAAAGCGCAGGTCGGTGATGCCGACAAAGGAACCGGCCTTGATGCGCACGGTCTTGGACTTCATGTCCACGCTCTCCACCTTGCCACGAAAGACCTCCGCCCCCTTGCAGAGCTGGCG
>JAWVYP010000005.1:0-25648 GCA_033722655.1 Akkermansiaceae bacterium
AGGACAAGAAGGACGAGGAGGCCCTGATTGTCGGCAAGGATTGCGGCAAGGGTGGTTGCGAAGACAAGAAGGACGAAGCAACCCTCATCGCTGGCAAGGACTGCGGCAAAGGCTGCAAGGACAAGAAGGACGAGGAGGCCCTGATTTCCCATTGCGGTGGCTGCAAAAAGAAGAAAGACCACGACGAGGAGAAAAAGGAGGAAGACGCCCTGATTGCCAAATCCTGCGGCGGCTGCAAGAAAGACGGCTGCAAGGACAAGAAGGATGAGGAAACCCTCCTCGCTGCTTGATCCACTCCTGATCCATATCACTCACAAAAGCCGTCGGGGAACCGGCGGCTTTTTTGGTGTGCGGCGTGGAAGTGGATTTCGGGAAGACGGCCGCTGGGCGTGGATGGGTGCATGCGGGATGTGGTCTGTGCCCTGATTGAGCGCCCGGGTGGCGAGGTGCTTGCCTGCAAACGCGGCCCGGACACCCATCTGGCTGGATTGTGGGAGTTTCCCGGCGGCAAGACCGAGGATGGGGAGAGGGATGCGCAGGCCCTGCAGCGCGAAATCGCAGAGGAGCTCGATGTGAAAATTGAGGTGGCGGATGCGTTGCAATTTGTGGAGTGGGATTACGGCACGGTGGCCATCCGCCTGCGTCCTTACCGCTGCCGCATCATCGAAGGCGAGCCCAGACCCAAGGTTCACGCAGAGGTGCGCTGGTGCAAGGCCGAGGACCTTGGCGACCTGGACTGGGCTCCCGCCGATAGACCCATCCTGCGCGAGTGGCTCGAGTTGTAGCTGAATCAGGCCTGAATGAGGTCGCTCTCCTCGTCCTTGGAGAGTTCCAGCGCGCAGTCGATGAGCGCCAGATGGCTATAGGCCTGGGGGAAATTGCCGAGCTGGCGGCGGGTCTCGAAGTCGAGGTCCTCGCCGTAGAGGCCGTGGCAATTGGCGGCATGCAGCAGGGATTCGAAGAGCTCCACGGCTTCGTCCTTGCACCCGATCAGGGCGAGGGCCTTGACCAGCCAGAAGGAGCAGACGGTAAAGGCGCTCTTGGGTTTGCCGAAATCATCCTGGTTGCGGTAGCGGTACATCAGGCCGTCCACGCACAGGTCTTGGCGGGTCTTTTCAACGGTGCCGACAAAGCGCGGATCGGTGGCTTCGATGAACCCGTATTCGGCCATCAGCAGGTTGGATGCGTCCAGGTGGATGCTGTCATAGGACTGGACGAAGGCGCCGACTTCCTCGTTCCAGCCCTGCTCGCAGATGGACTCGTGCATTTCCTCGAGCAAGGGGCGCTGATTTTCGGCCCAATCGTGCTTGTCGAGCAGTTCGGCGATCTTGATGGCGCGGTCGATGGCGACCCAGCAAAGGACCTTGGAAAAGACGAAATGACGCTTTTCGCCGCGGATTTCCCAGATGCCCCGGTCAGGAAGCTTCCAGGTCTGGGCCACGGTACGGGCAATGGATCGTGCCTGGGTCCAGATCCGGTCGAGCGACTCCGGGGTGCGGTGGCGCAGCTTCAAGTCCTGGTAGATCACATCCATGACCACGCCGTAGATGTCGTGCTGCTCCTGGTGGTAGGCGGCGTTGCCGATGCGCACAGGCTTGGAGCCTTGGTAGCCGTCGAGATGGTCGAGGGTGTGCTCGGTGAGGATGCGTTCACCCCGCAGGCCATACATGATCTGAAGCGAGTCGTCCTTGGTGGGGACGGTGCGCATCATCCAGTCAATGAAATCAGTGGCCATGCCGGGGTGGCCGATGCTGGTGAGGGTGGAGACGGTCATCGAACCGTCGCGCAGCCAGCAGAAGCGGTAGTCCCAGTTGCGCTCCTCGCCGATGGATTCCGGCAGGGAGGTGGTGGCGGCCGCGAGGAAGGCACCGGTAGGGCTGTACTGCAGCATGCGCAGGAGTAGGGCGCTGCGCATGACTTCCTCACGATACTTGAGGGGCAGGTGGGTGCGGGCCGACCACAGCATCCAGTAAGAGCGGGTGCGTTGCAGCATCAGGTCGACCAAGTCGAGATCGGGAACCTGGACCTTGTCGTGATAGCTGAGGAAGAGGAAGCTGTCCTGCTTGAGAGCGATCTCATTGCCTCCCTTGACCGCGTCGAGGTCGAGATCGGTCCAGAGGTAGATGGACTCGTAGACTTCGCCCTCGGTGCTGTCCCACTGGGTGGTCGCCTTGAGCCGCGCCTTCTCGCGCTCGACCTTGGTGGTTCCGCGGGCGTATTCGAGCCTGGGGTCAAAGTGGATCCGGACGACGGGCTTGCCCTCGATGTGGCTGAGCTTGCGGACCACGTCCGGCCCGACATCATCGTGGGTGCCAACCCGGCTATCAGAGGTGTAGCGCGGCATGAAGTCGACGACTTCGAAGGCACCGGATTCACCCTCGAAGCGGGTGACCAGGATATTGGTGTTCTTCTCGTAGTGCTGGCGGACCGGCTTGCCGTTGATCATTTCGACGCGGAAGGATCCGCCGATCTTTTCGTCCAGAATCGAGGCAAAGACCGTGCCGGAGTCGAAGGCCGGCAAGCAGCAGAAGACGATGTCGGCATGGGCATCGATGAGCGCGCAGGTGCGCCCGTTGCCAATCATGCCCAGGTGATAGTCCAGGTTGAGTTGGTCAGGGGGGATCATGGAGTCAGAGTGCGGAGTGGATCGCTTCGAGGAACTTGCGCAGGGCCGGGATGTCGGTGCGGTAGGAAGCACGTGTCGGACCGGTTCCTACCTTGATCGCACTGAAGCGGCAACCCTCGGGATGGAGGCCGATCATGGTTTCGTCGGTCTGGTCATCGCCGGCGACCAGGGCGTGGTCGGGCTTCCAGAGAGCGATGAGGTGATCGACGGCTTCACCTTTGTTGATCTGCAGGCTGGAGACCTCGACAATCTTCTTGCCGTGGTGGACGGTGACCGGGAGGTTGGCGGCCATGGAGGTCAGTTCCTCCAGCAGGTCCTTGGCTCGCCACTCGCCGAACTCGGGATCGGCCTTGCGGTAGTGCCACACCAAGGCGGACTGCTTTTCCTCGACGTGGGAGCCGGGCGTCAGCAGGGAGGCCTGTTCCAGGTGCTCGCGGATGGCATCCTTCCACTCGGTATTGACGTAGGGGTTGAAGAGTTTCCATTCGCCTTCGCCATTTTCCAGCCAGCGGTAGCCGTGCTCGCCAACCAGCGTGATGCCCATGCCACCGAAGTGTTCCTCGAGGAATGCCGGTGGACGGCCGCTGATGACGGCCAGCTTGATCTTGTCGTGGTCGCTGAGTTCCTTGAGTAGCTTGACCAGATCCTTGTCGGGCGTCGCCTCCTCGGGCACGTCGACAAAATCGCGCAGGGTGCCGTCGTAGTCGAGGTAGAGGCCAAGCTGCTTGCCCTCCCTGATCTCCTCGGCAATTTCCTCGGCGAGGGGTTCGAGATCGGTCATCACGGCCTTTTCCTCGGAGGTGGTGCTGTCAAGATCGCCGAGGTAGCGGCGGGCCCAGGTGCCGCTGTCCTGCTTCTGCAGGCGGCTCTGCATGGCTTCGATGCGCTTCTTGCGTTCGTCATCGGGCATTTCCAGCGCGCGATTGATGGCGCGTGCGACCTCGTCGATGTCGTAGGGATTGACATGGATGGCCTGGGCAAGCTCGTTGGCAGCTCCGGCAAATTCGCTGAGGATGAGCACGCCCGGGCGCTGGATGAATTCCGGGCGCTGGCAGTCGAGGAATTCCTTGGCAACTAGGTTCATGCCATCGCGCAGGGGACTGACCATGCAGATTTCCGAGGTGACGTAGAAGGCGGCCAGCTCGTTCATTGGGAAGCCGCGGTGGAGGAACTGGATGGGCGAATGGCCGACGGTGCCGAACTCGCCGTTGATCGCACCCACCTCGCGTTGCACCTCCTCAGTGAGTTCGTCGTATTCGGCCACACCCTGGCGCGAGGGAACGGCGATGAGTACGAAAATGACCTCGTCGGCCTTGTCCGGATGCAGCTCGAGGAAGCGGCGCATGGCGGAGAGCTTTTCCGGTACGCCCTTGGTGTAGTCGAGGCGCTCGACATTGAGGATCATGCGGCGGCCGGCGAGGGCCTTGCGCTGTTTGAGGACAATCTCCATGAATTTCTCGTCCTGGAGCACGGCCTCGAAACCGTGGTGGTTGTGGCCGATGGGATAGACGCCCATGTGGACCTCGCGGCCCTCGTGGCGCATGCCTTCCATTTCGGATTCCCAGCCGAGCACGCGCAGCAGCGAGGAGCGGAAATGGCGCAGGTAGCTGTAGGTATGGAATCCGATCAGGTCGGCACCGAGCACGCCGGTGAGCAGCTCATCCCGGTTGGGCAGGGCGCGGAAGATCTCGCTCGAGCAGAAGGGGGTGTGGAGGAAGAAGCCGATGCGCAGGCCTTCGGTCATGTCGCGAAGCATGGTGGGCACCAGAAAGAGGTGGTAGTCGTGGATCCAGATCTGATCGCCGGGTTCGGCGATGTCGGCGATGACCTCGGCGAACTTGCGGTTCACCTTCTGGTAGGTTTCCCACCACTCATTGGAGAACTTGCAGCGCTCGACCATGTAGTGGAGCAGCGGCCAGAGGGTGGAGTTGGCGTAGCCCTCGTAGAAGCCGTCGAGCTCGGCTTCGGTGAGAAAGACCGGATAGACGCCGCATTCGAGCATGTTCTTGCGGACGGTGTCCGGGTCGTCGATTTCCTCAAGGGTGCCGCCGGGCCATCCGACCCAGATCTGCTCCATTTCGAGTTGGGCGCCTTCGAGCGCGGAGGCGAGTCCACCCATGGTGCGGGTGGTGTTGCCTTCCGAGTCGATCTTGACCGGCAGACGGTTGGAAACCATGACGAGCTTGCTCATGCCGCTTAGTGGAGCATGGATTTGAAGCGCTGTAAAAAACCTTATCTAACAGCTAATCTTCACCGCCTGAAACCTTGAAAACCCTCTGAATCGGTGGATTGCCAAGCGGACCCAGCTGTGCATGATTGGAGAATGAAACCCTTCCTGCACCTGATTCTGTCCGTGATGCTGGCAAGCGGATTGCAGGCGCAGAAACAGTCTGCCGAGGGCGGGCAAGGCTTTGATCAGTTGCCAGCGAAGGAGAATGCTCCAAAGTCCACCGGTGAACGCTTTGTCGCCCTCCAACAGGTCGCCGACCCCCTCTCTGAGGCGAATGCGGATCTCGAAGAACTACGTCAGCAGTTGCAGGCCGCCGAGGCCGAGGACAAGCGCAAGCAGCTCGAGGAGCAGATCGAGAACCAGAAGCAGCTCAAGCTCAAGTTGCGCCAGAACTTCCTCGATACCCTGGGTGGAGTCGAGGCCGCGGAATACGAGGACACCAGCACCGGCAATTTCACCCTCAGCGAGGCGGCTGCGGATGTCGTCCAGCCTTTCGTCAATTCGGTCCGGGATGCCACCGCCAGCCCGCGTGAACTCGACCAGTTGCGCACCAGGCTCCTGGACTGGAAGGAGCGCAAGCGCAAGGCGCAGACCATTCTCAACCGCATTGAATCCTACAAAGAGGCCAACGAGGATCCGAATTTGCGTTCCGAATTCGAACTGGCGGAACGCTTCTGGGAGGGCCAGCGCGCGAAGTGCATTAGTGAAATCGGCGTGCTCTCCAGCCAGATCAAGGAGCGGGTCGAAAAGCAGCGCCCTTTCTGGGAGATGCTCTCCGATCTCTTCAGTGACTTCTTTCGCACCAAGGGTCTCAACCTCTTGTATGCCTTCTTGACCGGAGTCGTGAGCTTCCTGCTCGTTCGCAAGCTCTATGACTTCCTGCGGCCCTACAGCCCTGTCCACCGCAAGTCAGGCAACTCGCTCGGATCGCGCATCGCCGACATCTTGGCGGTGGTCTTTGCGGTTCTGGTGGCCATCTGGGGCGTGCTGTTGGTCTTCTACATCCGCGGCGACTGGTTCCTGCTGACCTTGACCGTGTTGTTGCTGATCGGCATTGTCTGGGCCAGCAAGACTTCCATCCCGCCCTACGTCGAGCAGGTGCGCACCCTGCTCAATCTGGGCTCCATTCGGGAAATGGAACGAGTCGTCTATGAGGGAATCCCCTACGAGGTGAAGTCCCTCGGCTTTCTGACCGTGCTCCACAATCCGGCACTCCAGGGTGGGGAGTATCGCATCCCGGTGCGCCATGTGATGAACATGATTTCGCGCGAGCCCGGAGAGAAAGAACCCTGGTTTCCGACCCAGGTCGGCGAATGGGTCGTGCTGGCGGATGAAACCTACGGCAAGGTGGTCAACCAGACGCCCGAACAGGTCGTGGTGCTGCGGCTCGGTGGCAGCCGCAAGACCTACAAGGCGGCGGATTTCCTCGGTCAGCAACCCGAAAACCTGTCCCACGGCTACCGGATTTCCTGCACCTTTGGCATCGATTACCAGCACCAGCCAACCTCCACCACCGAGGTTCCTGAGATCATGGAGCGGGCCCTCACCCACGCACTCCTGGAGAAATACGACAAGGACACCGTAATCTCGATCAATGTCGAATTCGTCTCTGCCGGCGCCTCATCCCTGGATTACCAAATTCTGGTAGATGTCAGCGGTGAGCTCGCTTCCCGCTACCAGGCGACCAATCGCCTGATCCAGAAGGTTTGCGTGGACGCCTGCAATGAAAACGGCTGGGTCATTCCCTTCACCCAGATCACCCTGCACCAAGCATCCGACAAGCCCGCGCCACAGCTGCCATCCGAAGACTGATTCAGGGTTTTCCCAGCACGGTGGGCGAGCTGGTGTTGCCGTAGCGGTCGACCGCAGACAGGGCGATGGCTTCTGCGCGTGGGATCCGGATTTCAGAGCCAGCGGCCGCTGCCACCCGCATCAAATACCAGCGCCCCTTGTAACGGGCCTGGATGGCGACGCGGTCCGACTTGTCGGCGGTTTTCCACTCGATGAAGGTATGCTGACCGCCCTGACTGGCCTTGACGGTGGGTGAGTC
This sequence comes from Akkermansiaceae bacterium, assembly GCA_033722655.1. Lineage (GTDB taxonomy): Bacteria > Verrucomicrobiota > Verrucomicrobiia > Verrucomicrobiales > Akkermansiaceae > Luteolibacter. Next base: position 6,907 of record JAWVYP010000005.1, read on the forward strand.
CGGATTCTTACGGCTCTGCCAGGGCATGGGCGGAACCAGCGCGGGCTGGGTGTAGATGGGCTCGAGATGCCTGCGGATGCCGCCCTGGTCCTTGACCAGGCTGGTGGCACTCCAGTGGATGTGGCCGTGCCAGCTGCGGCCAATGCGGCGGGTCAGTTTGATCTGGCGGGGGATCTCAGTGACCTTGCGGCCATCCTCGGGACCGTTGATGCGTTGGGTGGCGATGCCGGGCCAGACCGGCCGTTTGCCCTGTTCGCGCCACCATTCAAGCAGCTTGGGAAAGCTCTGATCGGGTGGGTCGATGCGCCAGTAAAGCTGGGGGGAGAGGTAGTCGACCCAGGATTCCCGCAGCCACTTGCGCGAATCCCCGGCAAGCTCCTCGTAGCTGTCGAGTCCGGCGACGATGCCATCCGGCACGCCCGGCCGCCAGATGCCGAAGGGGCTGATGCCCACCCGCACCCAGGGCTTGGTCTGCTTGACGCTGCGGTAGAGCGATTCGACGAAGTCGTCGATATGGGCCCGCCGCTGGGCCGGGCTCTTGCCATCGGCGAAGGGGCGCACGCCTTTCTTCGGGTAAGGATAGAAGTAGTCGTCGAGGTGGACGCCATCGATGTCGTAGCGGCGGACCACGTCGGTGATGACCTTGAGTGCGAGTTCCCGGGATTCGGGCATGCCGGGATCGCACCAAGTCTGGCTGCCGTAGCGCTTGGTGATGCCGGGATTGCTGCGGGTGACGTGGTCGCGGCTGGCTTGGATGTCATTGTTGCAGAGGGCGCGGAAGGGATTGAACCAGGCGTGAACCTCGAGGCCGCGGGCGTGGGCCTCGCGGATGCAGAACTCAAGCGGGTCGTAGCCGGGAGAGCGTCCCATCTGGCCGGTGAGAAAGTGGCTCCAGGGCTCGAGCGAAGACTTGTAGAAGGCATCGCCCATGGGCCGGACCTGGAAGATGACGGCATTCATCTTGAGGCTGGCGATGGCATCGAGCATGCGGCGCAACTCGGCCTGCTGTTGGGCGGCGGTGAGGCCCTGCTTGCTGGGCCAATCGATGTTGTAGGCGGTGGCAATCCAGGCGGCGCGGAATTCGCGGGGCAGGGGGCCGGGGTCGTCCTGAATGGGAACGAGCTTCTGGCCCAGGGCGGAGGTGCCAGGGACAAGCAGCAAGAGAAGGAGGAAGGTTTTCCGGATCACATTCTAGCTCTGACTCATGTTGGGAAAATGTCAATCGGAGTCGGACGGGGCTTGATCAAAACCCGGCGGTGGAGAGGCTGTGCCCCATGAAGATCAAACTCATCCTGCGCGCCGCAATGCTGGTCCTGATGGTGTTGGGCACAAGTCACGGCCTGCGCGCCCACCAGGTGGACACGGTCGAGTTCGAGTTTCAGGAACTGGAGGATGTCTGGCGGCTGCATGGCGAGATGGATGTCGCCTACATGCTTCCCGAGACGCGCTGGGTCCCCGACGCCGGGCCGCTAAGCCGCAAAGCCCTGATGAAGGAAAAGCCCGAGGAACTGGCCCGCATTCGCCGCGAGACCGAGAATACCCTGCGCCGCTACCTCAAGCTGACCCATGCCGGCAAGACCCTGGACTGGCGCATCGAGTTTCCGGATTTTGCCAAACAGCCATTCACCTTGCCTGAGGAATACAACGACTGGGCGCTGATGACCGTGCGCCTGGTGGTGGATAAGCAAACGCAGCCGGGGACCTTCAAGCTCCACTGGAGCGAGAAGGAAAAGGCGACCCTTATTGTCCTCGATGAACTCAGCAACGATGGAATTCCGATGCCGGTGGAGCCGGGCCAGAGCCTGGCCTTGCTCAAGGTGAGTGCTCCGGCAACGAAGTCTCCGGGCGATGCCGCATCTTCCGAGCCCGAGGCGGAGGGGGATGTGCTCACCGAACGTCCGGAGTCCAACATCGCCATGAAGTGGCTCAAGAGCGGATTCCTTCACGTTGTGCCCAAGGGGCTCGACCACATGCTCTTCATCGTGGGCCTCTTCCTCGCCACGATTGCCTTGCGGCCCATGCTGTGGCAGTCGCTGCTCTTCACGCTGGCCCATTCGCTGACCTTAGGTGTCTGTGCCCTTGGATGGCTCGGTGGTGCCCAGGGATGGAGTTGGGTGGAAATCTTCATCGCCCTGACCATTGCCTACATCGGCATCGAAAACCTGTTCAAGATCAAGGTAGGCAAACGCCGCTACATCACCGTGTTCATCTTTGGCCTGGTCCACGGTATGGGCTTTGCAAGTGTCTTCGTCGAGCAAGTGCAGAGTGTGCCCGATGACAAGCTGCTCAAGCCGCTGTTGTGGTTCAACCTCGGGGTGGAAGTGGCCCAGATTGCGGTGATCCTGGTCATGGCCATCCTGTTTGCAGCGATTCCCAAGAAGCGGCGCAAGCTGGCGCAAACCCTGGGATCCCTGCTGGTTGCCCTCGCGGGGCTTGCTTGGGTGGTCGAGCGGATCTTCTTCACCTGAGTCACTTGTCGGCAAGTGGCTGGAAAACCTCTTCGGCGCTGCGGGCGCACAGTAGCGATTCGTAGTCGTCGTATGGGACGCGCTCGGCCGGTGGCCAGAAGTCGCGTGCCTGGATGCGCTGGCTGACCCACTCGGCGCAGGCCTTGGCGGCTTGCAGTTGTTGCTCATCGAAATCGGTCCACGGATCCAGGGCGACCGAGTCCCGAGTTTCGCCGATGCCAAAGTAGCAGGGAGTGGCGAGAACCCCGTCGCGTTGCTGGATGGCAATCGCGTAGAGGGGAAGTTGCAGGTTCTTCCAGCGGTAGGTGGTCGACTTGGAACCGCCGTGGTGCTCGAAGACGACCGGGTCGTCTTCTTCAACGTGTTCCGGCAGCTTGCTATTTGCGTTCCAGTGGCTGCGATGGGCGGAGGCGGCCTTGCTGTCCCTGCCGGTTTTGTAGTCGATGATGCGCAGCTCGCCGCTTTCGGCGTGCTTGTCGATGCGGTCAATTTTTGCGCGGACCGTGGACTTGCCGATGGGAATCTCGAACTTGTGTTCGACCTCAATCACTTCCCAGCCCTCGGCGCGGTGGAGGGCCTGGGCTTCGGCAAACCACTGCAGGCGTTGGCGGATGGCGCTGAGCTGGATGCGCACCGCGAGGGGGATGCGGTCGTTGAACTTGGCCAGGACGGTCCGCTCCAGTTCGCGGTTGAGCCAGTCGTGGACAAGTTGTGGGTCCTCCTCCAAGCGGGCCTGGTCGTCATTGCCCCAGCATTCGAGCACATGGTGGATGACGTTGCCGAAGTCACGGGCGTTCCATTCGATGCGATCGGGTTCGCTCTCGCGCATGCCGACCACATGCTTGAGGTAGTAGCGGAAGGGACAGGCGAGGTAGTCACTGAAGGAGGTGGCGTTGAGCACCTGGGGCGGCTCGGTCTGCGGGACTTTCCACCGGGCCGCGGGTTCGACCTCCCAGCGAAGCTTGGCGTCGGGTGGTTCGAGCTCCTTGAAGAGTGTTTCGATGCGGGCCGGGATCTCACGGGGCTCGGCGGCGAGCAAGAGGCGCGAGGGCAACATGGGCTCGCCCTTGTCGTTGCTGCGGCAGCACAGGAGGTCCACGCGGCCACCGGATTCGAGTCTCGCCGAGATCATGCTGTGGAGCAGGAAGTGGTCGCGTGTCGCCCGGCTGCTTGCCGTGCGCAGCCCCAGCAGGGCCCGCGCGCTCTCGCCCAGCCAGGGGTCCTCATGGCTGGAGGCTGGCACTTTGCCCTCGTTGAGCCCGCAGAGAAGCAGGTGGGAGCCCGGTTGGTGGAGGAGCTCCAGCCAGCCGTGGACGTCGAGCACCCGGTCTTGCGGCGGGGTGGCGCAAGGGGTGGGGAGGTCTGAGAGCATGAGCTCCAGCCAGAAACTGCTGGAGCGCTTCGCGCTTCCAATCTGCGGGGCCGCCGCCTGCAGCCATTCGCGCATGACCGCGGCTTCCTCGCTGTCGCCGCCTGCCGCATCGAGCAGGTGGCGCAGTCCTTCGACCTGGTCGCTGGACTCGCAGAGCTTGCGCCAGCGCTCCAGCGATTCGCAGGCACGGATGACTTCGAGCGCCTCCCGCTTGAGGTGGCGGTGGCCGCCGTGCTGGAGCTGGTGGCGCAGATCGTCGGGGCGCATCACCATCCAGCGCTCGCGCAACTCGGCGAGCCAGGCGGCGATTTCAGCGCGATCCGCCTCGATCAGGGCATGGGTCTGGGGCAGCAAAAGCAGCTCCATCATGGAGCTGAGGTCGGCTTGCAGCAGCCACTGTTTCCAGCTTTGCAACCAGCGGTACATGCCGTGGCCGGGCATGCGGGCCGCAGGGTGGTGGCATGGCCATCCGGCCCTGCTGAACTCGGTGGCGATGGCGTCTCCGGCCTCGGTGTCGGCGGTGCCGAGGGCGATCTCGTCGACCGAAGTTTGATGGCTGGCGGCAAGCTTTCTGGCTTGGATGGCCTGATGCTTGGGGTCGGTGGTGACGGTGACCGATCCATGGTGGCCAGGCCAGGGCATGCCCTCCTCGCTCCATGCCTCCGTGGGACAGCCGAGTTCGTCAAAAAGCTGCTGCTTGTCCTGCGGAGCCGCGACCAGGGCGCTCAGCGGCATGTCGCATTCCCGCAGGCAGTGCTCGACCAGCGGTGGGAGTTCCGTGATTCCGGCAAGCACGATCCGGCGGATTCCATCGGGAAGAGCAATGCCCTTGCGAAGGGCGAGACTGCGGCTGGTGAAATTCTGGCGGTGCAGCCACTGGTCGACCTTGGACTCGACCTCGGCAAGGGCATTCCAGCGACTTCCTTCCGGCGAGGAACCCAATCGGCGTGCGGCGTCGCGTAGGGTCATGCCTGTGTCCTGCAGACTGCGCCGCAGGGCAAGCATCTCGCTGGCAAGGCCCGAAGCCCATTCGCCTTCGAGCTGATCCGATCCGGAAAACAGGGCCTGGAGGGTTTCCTCGGACGTGCGGTTTTCCAGTGTTTCCTGCCAGGCGAGTTGTTCGAGCCATTCCGGGGCAATGGCATCATCCTGTAAGCGCATCAGCGCACCCGGTGTTGCGAATTTGGGAGAGAGCAGGGCGCCCGTGCGCTGGGCCATGAGGTGGCGCAATTGGCGACCCGACTGCGCGGTGGGAACGATGACGAGTGTCTCTTCCAGGGATTCACCCGAAGCCAACAGCCACTCCGCGGCGAGGCCGACAAAGGGTTGGTTCCAGCCGAGAAAGATGCGCTCCACCATGGGTGAGAGCAGTATTCCCCGGAGGCCGGGTCGGGGGAATCAAAAACGCTCTGAGATTGCGTCGGGGGTCCGGCTGTGGGATCACAGGCTCATGCAGGTGATCCGCCGCGCTGCCGACATCCGGTCTGCCCTTGAGCAAAAGGGCGGCAAACGCGTGTTGGTACCCACGATGGGAGCCTTGCATGAGGGACACTTGGCCTTGGTGGAGGCGGCCCGCCGGGAAGCGGGGAGCGGTGGTTGCGTTGCCGTCTCCATTTACGTCAATCCCATCCAATTCGACCGCAGCAGTGACCTGGAGGCTTACCCCCGGACGGAGGCGACGGACCTTGCCGCCTGTGAGAAGGCGGGGGTGGATGTGGTCTTCATCCCGGATGAGGGCGAGATGTATGCCGCGGATCGGTCCATCACGGTGACCGAGTCCCAGCTCTCCTCAAGCCTTTGCGGCGCTACCCGTCCGGGGCATTTCGATGGCGTTTGCACGGTGGTGCTCAAATTGTTCATGCTCACGAGCTGTGATGCAGCGGTGTTTGGTGAAAAGGATTTCCAGCAACTCGCCATCATCCGGCGCATGGTCCGCGATCTCAATCTGCCGGTCGAGATTGTCGCTTATCCGACCCTGCGCGAGAAGGACGGCCTGGCCATGTCTTCGCGCAATGCCCGGCTCGATGAAATCCAGCGTGCCGACGCACCCCGCATCCATCGGGCTCTGACTGAGGCAAAGGGACTGAATCATGCTACGGACATTCTCGAGCACGCCCGCAAGGTGATTTCCACATCCGGCCTGGCACGCATCGATTACCTGGAATTGGTGGACGCGCAATCGCTGCAGCCGATCGAAGATCTGAGCCGGCCTGCGATTCTTGCAGCGGCGGTCTTTTACGGGGAGGTCCGATTGATTGATCACGTCCACCTGGAAGCCCGGTGATGAAGCTTGCGGAGCCCATGGGCAGTAAGCATTCTGGACGCACTTTGAGTGAATCCATGATCCAAACCCGCAATCTGCACCGCAGCTACCGCATCGGTCGCAAGTCGATTGATGTGCTTCGCGGCATCGAGCTGGACATTGAGGCCGGTGAGCGGGTGTTCCTTTGTGGTCCCAGCGGGGCGGGAAAAACAACCCTGCTCTATACGCTGGCCGGGCTTGAGCGGCCCGAACAGGGGCAGGTTCTGATCCACGGACGCGATCTTTATGCGATGGGCCGTGGCGAGCAATCTGCCTTCCGCAACCGTGAGATCGGCTACGTCTTCCAGAATTATCACCTGCTGCCGGAACTGACAGCGGTTGAAAACGTGATGGTGCCCGGAGCCATCGCCGGCTCGGACACCCGAGAGCTTGCGCTGAAGGCGCTCGAGCGCGTCGGACTTGCGGATCGGGCAGACCACCTGCCCTCCGAACTGTCGGGTGGGGAGCAGCAACGGGCCGCCATTGCCCGTGCCATCGTCAACGAACCGAAAGTGCTCTTTGCGGATGAACCCACCGGCAACCTGGACTCCCGCCACGGGCAAGAGGTGATGGCCATTCTGATGAAGCTCGCCGTCGACAAGGACGTCACGCTGGTGGTGGTGACTCACGATGCGGCGCTTTCAACCACCGGTGACCGGGTCATTGAAATCCGCGACGGGGCGATTCACTCCGACTGATCGGAGTCGGGCCCGGGCTCATGCGCCGGCTCCGGCTCGATGTGCTCGAGCTTGGAGAGGCCGCGCTGCAGGAGTTGGGCATCGACTGCCGAACTGAGGCGCTCATCGAGATAGACCACAATGTGCTCGTCCATGAATTCGATGGCATGCATGGGTCCATCGACTGAAGCAAAGGCCTCCGAGAGGTCCTTCATGTCGCGGATCTCCACGCCGTTGACCTTGTCGACGATGAGATTGCGCAGGCGCTCGTAACCGATGGTGGCGGGAGTGGGGATCACGCTGCTCAGAAAGACGACTCGGCGCATTTCATCCTCGTAGCGGTGGGGGTTGTCGTAGGCGTCCAGCAGGTTGAGAGGCGCCCGGCTTTGCCATTCCTTGCCGTAGCGCTCGAGGATTTCGCGGGTGAGTTGCTGGAAAATGAGTCCACCCTTGACCACATAGCTGGGTTGCTGGTCGAAAAGATATTCGGGCACGAGTTTGTCGTTGGGATCCTTGCGCTGGAGGGTGGCTTCGACTTCCTTCAGTTCGCCCTCGCGCAGCAGCACGATGGAGAGGGTGTCGCCCACCTTCTTTTCGCCGCGCACGAGGTGCACCCAGGAGAGGTTGCCGTATTGGGCGCTTTCGTAGTAGCCCCGGCGGTCGATGGGATACCCGTCGACCTCGAGGATGACGTCGTCCTTGAGGATGCCGGCTTTCTGGGCAGGGGAGTTTTCCTGGACGGAGCTAACAAACAGGCCGCCCTGCTCGTCACCGAGCTCGAGCCATTCGCGGAAGGAGCTGTCCTCGGTCATGGCGACCCGGACGCCGAGGCTGGGAAAACCCTGGTAGGGTTCCACGGCGGCAGCCTCCAGGAAGCGCCGGATGATGTCGGTGGAGGCGACATCACAGATCTGGTCCTTGGAGCTGTAACTGATGAGCACTCCCGCGAGCTTGTCGTTCTTGATGACTGGCAAGGTGTAGCTGCTGGCTGCGCTCTGCATGGATGCCTTGACGAGAAAGGTCAGGAAGTGATGCCCAGGCAGGAAGCTGTCGGTGAGTTCCACGCTCTGCAGGATGCCGGGAGTGGAGAGTGCCACGCCATTGGCCTCAAGTTGCAGGATGTGGAGCGTGTCGCCGAGTTCGGATGGTTCGGCGAGTTCGAGCGGGGTGGTGCCCTCGAAGAATTCCTCTCCTTGTGCTTCGTCGGCCGGACCGAGAAGCGCCAGATTGACCTCGTCGTCGCGCACGATCACGCGCGCGGGAATGAAGCGGGTGCCGTCAGCCGACTCGAATTCGAGGTAGGTGGCATTGGCAGCGATTTCCGCGGTGGTGATGACGCGTTGGGGAGCGATGATGGCGGCGAGCGCTCGACGTTGGCGCGGTGGCTCCTTCTCCCAGGGCTGCCACTGGTTCCAGTCTTGCTGGGTGGCGTTGATTCGAACCACCGAGTCGAGCAGCTCTTGGGGATCGATCTGGCTGGTGTCGGGTGAATCCGGTGCTGGCTCACAGGAAGCCATGAACAGGCATAAGGCGGTCAGAAAAATGGAGGTGTGAAGTCGCATGGGAGTAAAAGGGCCTGGGTGCATTACGTCATTTGAGTCCGAGCACGTCCTGCATGTCATATAAGCCATCCTTGCGGTCACGCAACCAGAGTGCTGCATGAACGGCACCCGATGCAAAGGTCATGCGCGATGAGGCCTTGTGGGTCAGTTCCAACCGCTCGCCCTCGGCGGCAAACATGACGGTATGATCGCCGACGACGTCACCACCGCGCAGGGTGTGCATGCCGATTTCCTTTTGCGGGCGCGCTCCGATGTTGCCAACCCGACCGTGCGTCACATCCTCCTCGTAGGATGTGCCGGTTTCTTGGTTGAGGATGTCGAGCAGGGTCCGGGCCGTGCCGGATGGGGAGTCGATCTTGTGCTTGTGGTGCATTTCCACGACCTCGATGTCGAAGCGCTCCTGCTTGAGAACACGGGCGGCCTGGCGGGTGAGCCAGAAGAGGGTGTTGACACCGACCGAGAAGTTGGAGGCAAAGACGATGGGAATCTGTTTGGAGGCCTCGACGATGGCCTTGCGCTCCTGGTCGCTGTGGCCGGTGGTGCCAATGACCAGTGGGGTTTTGCTGGCGATGGCGGCATCGAGCACTTCCCGGGTGAAGGAGTGGACGGTGAAATCGATGGCGCAGTCTGCCTGGGAAAAGGCGGCGGCTAGGTCCTCTCCCTGATCGTGGGTGGCTCCAAGGGTCGTGCCGGAATTCTCCTCGGCCGCCTGGATGAGGGCCTGTCCCATGCGACCGGATTTCCCGGTGATCAAAAGCTTCAACATGGTGGCAGTGTTGACCATGCCGCGGGGCGGGTCAACCGCCTGCTGCAGGGCTGTATCTTGGATCAGTCTTCCCAGATCATGTACTTCAACTGCATCTGTTTGGCCTGTTCAGCTGCTTTGGCGGCATTCGGTCCTCCAAAAGAGGCAATCTTCTTGGCACAGGCAATGGCGGCGGGCCATCGACGGGCATCCTTGAGTAGGCCCAGGGCCTTGAAGCCGCAGGCTTCGAAATAATGCCATTGTGCCGGGGGCTCATCCCGTTCGATGACCGAATAATAGGCGATGAGGGCTTCTTTGTCGCGCTTCACATCGGGCAGTTCCGGATCGGGGAGTTGCTCAAGGGTCAGGCCCCTGAGATACTGGATGCGGTCATGCTCGGGGGAGTGGCGCTCGCAGCTCTTGAGGAGTTCGTTGTAAATGTTGAGAGCCTGGGGCAGGGAGTCTGGGTTGAGCTTGCCTTGGGCATAAATGGCCTCGGCCAGCAGCAGGCCGGTACCCAGGCGCAAGGGATCATCTGCGTCCATCTTCTCATACCATGGTCTGAGGTAATCAACGGCCTCGCTCAACAGGCTCAGGTTGATCATCACTCTGGCGCGTTCCAATCGTGCCAAGTCACTGAGTGGGCCATCCAGCGCAATGGCCTGGTCGAAAAGTGCCAATGCCTCCTGGCGGGACTGGCTGGTGGGAATCAGCGCCGCTGAACGGGCGGCCATCAACCAGGCCGTCTGGATGCGCTGGGTATCCGAAAGCGAGGTGGTGAGCTTTTCGAGCACGATGCGGGCATCGTTGTAGTTGCCGGTCTCAAACAGCTTGCGTCCGAGGATGAAGGCAGCCTCCACGGCCTGGTCCGAGGAAGGAAAGTCGGCAAGCAGGGTGCGGGCGCTGGTAATGGCCTTTTCGGGCTCGTCATTGAGGTCGTGGATGCGAACGGAAACCAGGGCGATTCGGGCCGGATCGAGGGTGGCATGCTGGGTGGGGTCGGCCTCCAGGGCCTCGATTTGCGCGGCGGCCGAGGATGGATCCGGAGGATGGGTCTGGAGGACGGCTTCGGCGAGATTGAGGCGGGCCTCGGCTGCGCGATCGTGAACGGGATGTTCCTGCAGGAAGGCTTCGATGGCGATTTGCCTGCGGGTCGGATCGGCAATTGCCAGCGCCTTTTCGAGTTGCAGACTGGCGGCAATGGAGGGGTCCTCGATGGTGGGGGCTTCGCCCGCAGGAATGTCATCGCTCTGGATCAGGTGAATGAGCGCACCATTGAAGCGGGCAGTGTCGGCTTGGTGGCCTTGCAGCAACTCGGCGGATTGGTCAAAGAGCTCGCCCGCCTTCATGGGTGCGATGCCTCTGCCGGCCATGGCATGGGCCTGCAGAAAGGCCGCCTGCCCCTTGATCAGGGGGGAGGTAGCAGTCTCGCGCAGGGTGAGCAGGAGGTGCCGGGCTTTTTCGGGTTCATTGTCCTCGAGGTGCCAACGGGCTTTTTCAAGCAGGGCGCGACTGGCAAGGAAATGGGTTGGGTGTTCGAGCCGGAGGCGGGTAAGCAGGATCTCGGCCTCATGTCTGGCTGCATCAGTCTCCTGGCGACGAAGGCCCAATGCGCGGGTAAAGAGCGAAAAGGCGTTGAGGTCGGAGCTGGTGCCCTGCTGGGGCCAGGCTGAGACCGCGAGACTCTGTTGATTGGGAACCAAGCCGAGTTCAGGCAGGTCGGCTGGCTGGATCCAGGTCTGCAGGCGGGTCAGGATGGGGTCGCTGGGAGCGGGTTGCTCTGGCAGGGCCTGGATCAGGCGCTTGAAAATTTCCTCAAGTTGGGTGGATTCCGGATATTTCTGGATGTATTCCAGCAGCAACTCGGCAGCTTCGTCGACTTCGCCCAGGGCGAGCAATGCGTCTGCGCGACCAATCCAGGCCTGATGGAGTTGCCGTCGTGTCAGGTCCTGGGGGTTGTCGACGAGCTGTTGGTAACGGGCGGCGGCCTCACTAGGGCGGTTTTCACGCAACAGCATGGCCGCTTCGATGAAATCGGCTTCCGATTGGAGGCTGGGATCCATTTGCTGTTTGTCAGGCAGGAGTTCACGAGCCTCGGCAATGCGGTCGAGATCCAGCAGAATGGCGATCTGGCGAAGGCGCACCCGTTGCAGTTCGGTGCCCTTCAGCTCTTGCGCGGTAAGGCTGAGGGTCTTGAGCGCTTCCCGGGGCTGATCCAAAGCCAGTTCGAGACTGGATGCAGTGAGGCCCGATTCGAAACGGTGGATGGCATGCTGCTGCTTGGGGTCGCTGATTCGGGATTTGAGGGTCTCGACCGCTTGGCCAAAGCGGCCGGTGGCGGCGAGGGCCTGACCACGCCAGAAGGTGGTTTCGGGATGGGCCTGCAGGCGGGATTGTCCGAGGAGTTCGAGGGCGGAGTCGGCTTGTCCATCGCGGATCAATGCCTCGGCCAGGCGGATGGCAGCGTTGGAGCGCTGCTCATCGTTGAGCCCGGAGTGCTTGAGCAGGCTTTCGTAATGGTCGATGGCCACTTCCCACAAGTGGGCATCCATGGCCTCCTGGCCCTTTTTCATCAGTTGGGGCACATCCTGCGCCTGCAGCGCGGGAGACAGGGCCAGGCCGAGCAGCAGGAGATGGAGGCGCAACTTCATGAACACGACAGGCATACTTTGGAAAACCAAAGCAAAATTGGCGAGAAAAATGCCGACTGCAAGTGCCCGCTGCGAGCAGGTTCAGTTGCCTAGGATCTTGCGCAACTCGCCCGGGGAGGCCATGAGGGCCGTGGCCGCCTGTTTGATGTCGCCGTCGGACTGTTCGAGAACGCGGCTCGCAAACTCTCGGTTCACCCAGTCCAGGGGTTTTTCACCGTCGGGAGCCAGACCGATCAACTGGTCGATGAGTGAGGACAGGTCGGCCGCGCCCTTGCCGGGTGCCGAAGCCAGCGGGATGTCGGCAGGCAGGAGCACGTTCGAGGAAGCCAGGGCGCAGGCGCGGGCGATGGTGTTCTCGAGTTCGCGCACGTTGCCGGGCCAATTGTGCTGCTGGAGCACGGCGATGGCCTCAGCAGAGAGCTTGATGCGCGCCATGCCGTTCTTGCGGGTGATGCGCTGCAGGAAAAACTCGGCGAGAAGGGGAATGTCCTCGGGTCGCTCGCGCAGGGGCGGAATCTTAAGCTCCACCACGTTGAGGCGGTAATAGAGATCCTCGCGGAAATTGCCGGCCGTGACCTCCTTGGAGAGCTTCTTGTGGGTGGCGGCCACGATGCGCACATCCGATTGGAGCGTCTCGTTGGAGCCGACACGCGAAAAGGTGCCATCCTGGAGCACGCGCAGCAGCTTGACCTGGATGGAGAGTGGCATGTCGCCGATTTCATCAAGGAAGAGGGTGCCGCCATCGGCCTGCTCGAAGCGGCCGGAGCGGCGGGCGATCGCGCCGGTGAACGAGCCCTTCTCGTGACCGAATAGCTCGCTCTCCAGCAGGTTTTCGGGGATGGCTCCGCAGTTGATGGTGATCATCTCACTCTTGCGGCGCGGGCTATATTCGTGGACCGCCTTGGCCACCAGTTCCTTGCCGGTGCCGCTTTCGCCGGAGATCAGCACTGGCGCATCGGAGCGGGCGACGCGCCCCACCAGCTTGAAGACTTCCTGCAGAGGTCGCGAGACGCCGATCATCTTCACCCGGCTGTCGGGCTGGGGGAGCTGGGCGGTGGGTTGGTCCGCGCTGCGGCGCTGCTCGTGGGTCTGCAGGGCGGACTCGATGACGGGACGCAATTCGAAGGAAAGCGACTCCTTGCGCAGCACGTCGTGGGCGCCCATCTGGGTGGCCTCGATGATCTGGCTGGTGGTGGGGAAGCCGGTGGTGAGGGTGACCAAGGTTTGGGGGCTGCGCTGGATCACCTGGCTCAGGAATTCGAGTCCGTCGAAGGGCTGGAGGTCCATGGCGGCGATGACCACGGCCACATCGGTCTTCTCGATGACCTTGACAGCCTTGGCGGCATCGTCGCAGCGCAGGATGCGCAAATCCTCGGCATGCAGGTGCTTGGTCGCCCAATCCAGGAAATCCAGGTCGGGATCGACCAACAAGAGGGTGTCAGGTTCGGAGGATGAGGACATGGGGGAATCGCTCGCCGCAAACGAGTTGCTGAGACAAGAACAACAATCGTCGGGGGATTGCAGCAATAATCTTCGGGGCCGCTGATCCTCTTCAGGGCTGAAAAGTGTCGCAGATCAGCGATTTCGGTTGCAGCCCGATGAGGCTGGGTTAGTCTTGTGGTCGACTGCTGTGTTCGTCGCTTTATGGCAACTGGCCCGAACCGATAGAAACCAACAGGGGTCATTCATCCTCTGCCCGATGTCATGCCCATCGACGGGAAGGCTGAAGAACAGAGGACGACCCCACCTTTTGAGCTTACGGAACGTGGCTCTCAGCGCCATAGACGGCACAGCGGTCGTTTTTTTTTAGCCGGACCCCAGTGCGTGCGGATCACGCCAAGCTCTCCTGCCAGACGGCGGGCTTGAATCCGGCCAGGGCGAAGTCCTTGCCGATGACCAGCGGGCGCTTCACCAGGTTGCCGTTGCTGTGGAGCAGCTTGAGCGCCTCGTCCTTGCCCATGGTGGGCAGCTGGTCCTTCAAGCCCATCGCACGATAGTCCATGCCCGAGGTGTTGAAGAGTTTGCGGATTTCTCCACCGAACTGGTCGAGGGCATGTCTGAGCTCTTGGATGGAGGGTGGCGTTTCGCGAATGGGATGAGCTTCGAATGGAATGCCCTGCCCCTCAAGCCACTCGAGGGCCTTGCGGCAGGTACTGCATTTGGCGTAGACGTAGATCTTGATCACGGGAGGATCGAAGCAGTCTCCCGGTCCGGCTGCAAGCTGGGCTTGAAGTGTCCGGGCCAGCCGTCGAAATTGGACGGATGAAGCAGGCCTTGGTCGACAAGATTCGTGAACGCCTCCAGCAGCAGCTGGAGCGCCTGAAGCGGGCTGCCAGGGATGCCCAGCAGGCGGCGACGGATCCCGACAGCAAGGCGGAGAGCAAGTATGACACCCGCAATCTGGAGGCCTCCTACCTGGCCGCCGGTCAGGCGCGGCAAGTCGAGGCCCTGGAGCATGCGGCAAGCATGTTCGAGCGCCTCGTCTTGCCGGATTACGAGGGCATGGGAGCGGCCGGTCCCGGTGCCTTGATCGAGCTCAAGCTCAAGGGCGAGAGCGAATGGTTTCTGCTGGTGCCGGCTGCAGGCGGGCTGGAGGTGATGGATGGTGAGCGCACCATCACCCTGCTTTCACCCGAAAGCCCGCTTTACCAGCAGCTGCTGGGCTGTGGCATCGACCAAGTGCTGGATCGTCCCGCCGGCCGGGTCCGCTCCATTCTCTGATCCATCCTTGTCAGCGCGCCGGCAGCTGGAACAAGCTGGTGCCATGGATGGAGCCCCTTCCAAGGATCCCAAGGCACTGAGCGTGACCCAACTCCTGCGGCGCATGAAAAACCTGCTCGAGGTGCAGGTCGGGGAGGTCTGGGTCGAGGGTGAGGTTTCCAATTTGCGGCGCCAACCCAGTGGCCACTGGTATTTTTCGCTCAAGGACGATGGTGCCCAGATTTCCTGTGCCATGTTCGGGGCCAAACGCCGCAGTGGGGCGGAGGTGATCGAGGACGGAACCAAGATCCGGGTCTTTGCCGAGGCCAGCGTCTACGAGGCGCGGGGTCAGCTGCAGATCATTGTCACGCGGGTCAAGGCGGTGGGCGCAGGTGACCTGCAGGCACGTTTCGAGGCGCTCAAGGCGAAGCTTCAGCAGGAAGGATTCTTCGAGGCATCGCGGAAACGTGCCATTCCGAAATTTCCGCAACGCATCGGCCTGATCACCTCGGCTTCCGGGGCGGCCCTGCAGGACATGCTCAACATCCTCAAGCGGCGGGCTCCCTGGGTTCAGGCCGTATTGATGCCCGTACGCGTGCAGGGCAGGGGGGCCGAACAGGGAATTGCGAATGCCATCGAGCGGATGGGTCAGCCGCATCGATACGACCTGCCGGTCTGCGACGTGCTGATTGTGGGTCGTGGGGGTGGTTCGCTTGAGGATCTGTGGAACTTCAACGAGGAGGTGGTGGCCCGCGCCATCGTCAATTGTCCGATTCCGGTGATCTCTGCGGTGGGACACGAGATCGACTTCACCATCGCCGATTTTGTCGCCGATTTACGGGCGCCCACTCCGAGTGCAGCGGCCGAACTCGCCGTCGTGGATGGGGTCGAAATGAAGCAGGCACTCGAGCGGCAGGCCCGTCGCCTGAGACGGGCAGTCCACAACCGCCTGGAGCGCCTGCAGTTGAGCCTGGATGGCTTGAAGCGGGGCCGCATGCGCGATGGCGAGCGCATGCTGCGCGAGCCCAGCATGCGACTGGATGCGGCGCGCACGGCGCTCCAGCAGCAGATGCAGTCCGCCTTGAGCGAGCGGCAGAACTCACTTCATCAGGCGCAAATGGCCCATCGAGCTCAGCATCCGCTCAAGGTCGTCGAGCGCCGCATGGAGCGCTTGCAGGGGCTCTCGCAACGCCTGGGGCGGGCTACAGATGAGGCGATCCAGACTTGCCGCAAGACACTGGATCGTCATGCGGACCTCTTGCGCGCCTTGGGTCCGGAAAGTGCGTTTCGCCGCGGCTTCAGCATCACCATGGACGAGCGGGGCCGCATCCTCAGATCGGCCAAGGGGATAAGCAAGGGAGCGCGGATCCGTTCGCGCTTTGCCGACGGCGAGGTGGAGAGCGAGGTGATCGAAGGAGAAGACCAAGCTTAGGCGCGTGTCGCGGCCCCGGAAATTCGTCAAGAGGACCTAGGTCCTCTTGAACTCCACTCCCATCAGGCACACGTCATCATCGAAATGATGGTGGTGGCTGAAATCGAGTACGGAGGTGAGAATGGAATCGAGCATCTCCTCGATGCCCAATTCCGCATTCTCGGCGATGATGTCGACCAGGCCTTTTTCGAAGAAGGGCTCGCCGGCCTGGTTTTCGGCCTCCACCACACCGTCGGTGAAGAGCAAGATGCGCTCGATCTTGTCGGTGGAGAATTTGAGTTTGGGATAGTTCGTTTTGCGGATCAGGCCGAGTCCGGGGCCTTTCTGGTCGGGCTTGTCGAAGATCTGGCGGCAGCCCGAATCGTCGACCACGACCGGTCCCGGGTGACCCGCGCTGCAGCAGCGCATTTCGCCGGATTCGAGATCGATGACGCCATAGAAGGCCGTCGCAAACATGGTGACGCCGGCGCGTTCCAGGATGGCCGAGAGACCTTCGTTGAGTCCCTTCATGAAAATGCCGGGTTCGCCGGTCTGATCGCCCTGCTTTTCGATGAGGCCGCGCAGCATGGCCACGATCAGTGCCGAGCGGACGCCGTGGCCCATGACGTCACAAATCAGGATGCCGACTTGGGTGGGGGAGATCTCGATGAGTTCGTAGAAGTCGCCGGCAAGGCCGGAGATGGGCACGTAGCGCGAGCCAAAGCGGAGCTCCGTCCCGCCGTGTTTCAGGGTGTCGAGCTTGCCGAAGTTCAGGGCCTGCTGGATTTCGCGGGCGAGCTGGAGCTCCTCCTCGTAGGCCTGGTTCTTGATCGCGAGTTCCTTGGCAAGTTCGGTGGTTTCGCGCTGGGCCTCAATCAGCTTGGTCACATCACTGGAAACCCCGAATGTGCCCTTGATTTTGCCCTGCCGGTCGCGCCACGGGAATTTCGAGGTCAGCACCCAGGTGCCGATGCCATCGCGGCGCGTTTCGTGCTCGAGTTGGCCGGTGATGGGTTCGCCGGTTTCAATGATCCGGCGCTCGTCCTCGGCGGCGGGGCGCCAATGTTGCTCAATGAAGAAATCCCGGTCGTGTTTGCCAATCAGATCATCCCCGGACTTCAGACCGACCCACTCGGCGAGCCGTCGGTTGGCCATCACAAAGCGGGACTCGAGATCCTTGAAGTAGACTTGGACCGGAATGTGGTCGGTGAGCTGGCGAAGCTGGTAGCGCTCTTCCTCAAGTTGATTTTCGGCAGTCTTGCGCTGGCTGATGTCGATCATCGATCCGGCGATGCGTTTGGCCTTGCCGGAGCGGTCACGGACGACGATGCCGCGAATGCGCAGCCAGCGCCAGTCGCCGGAACCCGTCTGGACGCGCGCATCGACGGACAGGGTCTCCGGCCCGCCATCCTCCATCGCTTCCTGCATCGCGCTGCTGAACATGTCCAGATCCTCCGGATGGATGAAGGAATAGGGTTCGATGAAGAGGTTGGGCGCGCTGTCCTCGCGGCATTCCAAGAACTCGAGGATGCGTCTGGAGTAGTTGACCCTGGGTTGGTCCACCCACCAATCCCAGATGCCCTCGTGGGAAGCGCGCAGCGCGAGCTCAAGGCTTTCGAGACGCACGTCATCCCCATCGATGTGGATCTCGCCGGTTTTTTGCATGCATCTCCACGATAATGGTTCTTTCGGATGTATCAACAACGTGATTGCGTGAAATCCGCTCGGCAATTCATGAGGTGACTGCTTTCCTTGCGTCGTGAGTCAACCTTCCTTGCTCGGTCTGCTCAAGCAGGTGTCGCGTTCCTTCTACCTGTCGTTGAGGCTGCTGCCAAAGCCGATGCGGGAGGGCGCGGGTCTCGCCTATCTGCTGGCGCGGACCAGTGACACGCTTGCCGACAGTGAGGCCGTGGAGCGGGACCTGCGGCTCGAGATGCTGCAGAAGTTTGTCGATGACCTCGAGGAGGCCGCGATGCGTCAGCCCTGGCCCGATCCGCTGCTCGATGGGGTGGAACACCCGGGAGAGCTCGAGCTGCTGCTCCGTGTGCCGGAGTTGCTCGAATGCTTTAAGGCGATGTCCCCGAGGCAACAGGGACTGATCCGGGATGTGATTGCCACCATCACCCAGGGTCAGCTCAACGACCTGGAATATTTCAGTCATGGCTCCGGTGAAGCCATCACGGCATTCGCTGCCAGCAGCGAGCTGGATCGATACACTTATCAGGTTGCCGGATGCGTGGGTGAATTCTGGACCCTGCTCGGCTTTGAAACCTTGGGCGACGGCTTTTCAGAACATTCACCGGATGCGCTCGTCGAGATGGGAGTGAGATACGGCAAAGGGTTGCAACTCATCAATATCCTGCGCGACCTGCCCCAAGACCTCCGTGCGGGACGCTGTTATCTGCCTGTTGCCGATCCGCAGGATCGGGAGGCCTTGATGATGGAGTTTCGGCGTCATTGTGGCTTGGCCGAAGTCCTGATCCAGCAGGGCTTCGACTATTCGGCGCAACTGCGGAAGCGGCGCCTGCGCATGGCTTCCGTGCTGCCGACGATGATTGCAGAGGGCACGCTCGAGCAATTGCGCCAGGCCAGCTGGGAGCAGCTGGAATCCGGCATCAAGGTCAGCCGGGCCCGGGTGTATGGCTGCCTCTTGCAGGCGCTGCTTCATTGATTGGCTGCCTAGCCCGGATATTTCATGAAGTCTCGGTCTGCGGCTTGTCCTTCCCGATCGTGCCTGCGTTCTCCTCGAAAACGCAGTTGGACAGAGTGTCAACTCAGGCCGAACTGCGTTTTCAGCATCGGCCTTGGCAAGATCGAGAATTCCTGCGCCTCGCCCACGAGAATCATGAAAGAT